>JBBRHH010000599.1:0-3647 GCA_038222915.1 Tepidisphaerales bacterium | reverse complement strand
AGCATCCTCGCCGTCGGCCGGCGCGAGAAAGAAGTGGCCATCTCGGCGCAGGCAAACGGCCATGCGTTTCCCCTGTCGCCAGATCCGGCGCATGGCGACGACGCCTATGCGGCCGAAGCGCCCGCCGCGGACGTCGGCTATGGCGCGGTACCCGTCACCTTCGAAGCCAAAACCGGGGCCGACGTCTCCACGTCAATCGTCAACGCCTTCCTGTCGCGCCATGAGCCGGGCGTCATCCCGCATTTCTCCGGCACTTTTCATTCCAACGGCGACCTGTCGGCATTCGAAGGTGTTCGACCCTTCACGATTTCCGATGACACGCTGGCCGTCTCTACGCGCATCATGTTCGCCAACAAGCGTCTGTACGTGGCGATGGAAGTGAAGGACCCCGACGCGATCGTTCCCAAGTACCAGGGCGACCCCGATCAGAATGCACTGCTGCGCGGCGGATGTGTCGAATTGTTCCTTACCTCACCTGCCGCCGACTTTGCACTTCCGCGTAAGGCCCCGGGCGAGTCCGATCGCAGGTTGGTTTTCGGGCTCGGTGGAAAAGACTACGCCTGGGTCAACTCAGGACCTCAGCGGTTTCGCGCCTTTGGCAAAAAGACCGACGACGGCTACCTCATCGAAGCCGAAATTCCTTTCGATCCTGCCCTCGGCAACGGGCAAAAGCCGTGCGATTTCGAAGTCGGCAAACAGACACGCATCGAGCTTCGCCTGCACGGCCAGAAGGGAAAGCAGATCGCCTGGGCATCGGCCAACGCGCAGGACGCCGACAACCCCAACAACTGGGGCGTGGCGGCTTTCACGGATGAACCTGGCCCGCCGGCGATTCGTTTCGGCGGAGCGGATGGAAACGCGCTGACGCTCATCAGCCACAAACCGCTCGACGCCGCGCTGGCAGCCGATCCGGCCTCCTATCGCATCAACGGCGCAAAGATATCGGCCGCGGAAATTTCGGGGGAAGGCAGGATCGTGCGCTTGACCACGGATCGCGCCTGGGAGCCGGGCCAGAAGGTAGACGTGGAATTCCCGGCGATCAAATCAGCGGATGGACTTGCTCCGCAGGGCGGGATTCACTTCACGGTTCTTCCCGGCCACGTGGCCAACGCCAACCCCATCGCCGAATTCCTGGTCGGCCCGCCTGTCGCAAACTTCCCCGTCAAGGACGTGACCACGCGCGACGCCGGCGATCCGAAGATCGAACCCTCGCCCGGCAACGGCTGGCAAATCGCCCGCGCCGATGACCGCGGGATTCTGAACATGGCCCAGGCCTGCGGCGGCGATTTAAAAGACACCGCCGCCCCCGCTGTCGTCTATGTCTATTCCGACAGCGATCAGGCCGTGCAAATCTGGTTTGGCTGCGACGACGCCGCGCGGCTCAACTTGAACGGCACACTTCTATACGCCAACCCCGCCCAGGGCGGTTTCTCCCTCGACGCGCACAAGGTGAAGGACGTTCATCTCCACAAAGGCTGGAATAGCCTGTACACAACCGTGCAAAACATCAGCGGAGGATGGGTCCTGGCAATGCGCGTATGCGATGAGAAGGGCGCAGTGCCAACAGGCATCAGCTACGCGGCACAAAAGCCACCGCGATGAATGGCCGGCTTCATTTTTACTTCTTCGTATCCTGGCGCGAATAGACCCGACCCGCGATGCAGATCATGCCCGGCGCAGCGTCCTTGTCGTCTCCGGCCCATCGAAATGCTGCCTGCTTCTCCGTCTTTCCGCCGATCGTCGTCGAGAGCATGTAGCCGTTGAGCTGATATGTTCCGGCCGACGACGTATCGGTATGCGTGGTCACGCCGGAACTGCCGACGGCTGTCTTGACGCCCTCTGTGTCCACTCCGCTCAGTTGATCGGAACCGAGTGTGCCGTCGGGCCGGAAGGTGAGCGTCTTGACGTTGAAGATGGTGTTGGCACCACCCAGGCCGACCGTGCCGTCATATTGATAGGAGCCGTCAATCTTCTGACCGTCCTTGAACGGCATAGCCTTGACTGATCCTACGACGCTGGGCGCGCCGATCTGCAGCACGCTGTCGTCGCCCGGCTTGGGAATCGAAAACGGCTCCGAGCGAGCTTCCCCTTTTTCGGGATGAAACGTGATCTGGCCATCCTTGATCGCGTAGGTGCCGCGCATCTCCGGCGCCACTTTTTCGAACGCGTTGAAATCAGCGGCGAGTGGCCGCTCTTTGATCTCCGCATCCGGAACGCCGAAAAGCACGTGGCCGTCGGGAAAGAAGTAAAAGAATTCGCGACGAAGGTTGAACGTCATCCGGCCATTGAACGACAGCGGGATCATCTGCTGGCGAACATAGAGGCCTGCAAGCTGGCCGGGCGGGAGAGGAGCGGACGGGGTGTTGGATCCACTCGACGTGGACGGGGTGGTGGAGTCGGATTTGTCGCAGCCGACCAATGTGCCCAGCAGCACGACCGCGATCGATAGATTGAATATTTGCCGCAAGGATGGGAGTTGGACTGCCATATTTTCTCCTGAGTTGGATGTGTTGCAGCCGGCCGCATGTTATTCAACCATGGCGTGCCGTCGGCGGGTGGAATTTATACCAAGCGAGCCTGACTCGCCACCTGCGTGCTGACCGCGCAACAGAGCTCCGGCTCGCCGTGCCATTCGTGGCGGATGTTTCGCATCAACAGTGCACAGTCCAACTTTGCCGTGCCGGGTGGAAACTGGTTAGCGTTGTCAAAGAAGCTGGATCGCAGGGATTCGATCTCGAGCGCTTCGACTCTCCAGCCCCGGCAGCGGAGTTCAAGGCCGTCAAATCGGCCCCTCTCCGTCGTCGCGGAATAGCCGATCGACCCGGCCTCAAAAAACGCGGAGGCTTGCTCCAACGACGCAAAAATTGAATCGGCGGGCAGGCCCGCCGCAATGTGGCCGACGACGGCGACCTGAACCAGGCGGTCGTCGCTCTGAAGCGAGATACTGATCTTGTCGTCGGTTTCGTCAACATCGAAGCGGGCGTGATGATGGACGCCGGGAAAAAGCCTTCCGCCCACCGCCACCGCCAGCCGGGAATTGGTGTCGCGGCGCGGGATATAAACCCCCTGCCGGTGTTGCCCGGCCTGTTCCCATTCAACCGCGACGCGATGCGCGGCATTTTCAGAGGAGAGACCCGGAAGCGCGGGGAGCCATCTGGGGTGAAGCGATTTGAGCCGGATCAGGCAAATCCCGGCAATGCCGTGGCCATCGATGAGCTGAGGACGAAATGGAGCGGGCAGCAATTGCAACAGGACGGCCGGATCAACGCGATAATTGATGAGAACGCGCCGATCAATGATGCCTTTGATGGTGGTAAGGTTCATGTTGCTCAGGGTTCAGCGTAAATCGTACACCGTCACACCGATGCCGTCGCTGCACAATGTGTGATGAATTAAGGCCAGGACCCTCATCCCACAAGCTTCCTGAACCGGCGCCCAATCCCATATTTCCGGCTCTTCTTGGCCGGATCCAGCACAATCACAAATCCCCGATCCTTCCAGTCACTCAAAAGATTTCGAGCCGTCCTCTGCGAGATCCCAAACAGTTGTTCCACGTCCCGGCTGGTAATCGCATCACTCTTGCGAAACAGTTCCAGCGCCTTTCGCTGCCGCGGATCGAGCGTTCGAAGCACCGAAGAATCATCGCC
>JBBRHH010000598.1:0-3652 GCA_038222915.1 Tepidisphaerales bacterium | reverse complement strand
GTGGTATCACCTGAAGCTGCGTGTCGATCACGCGGACGGCAAGGCAACGCTGCACGGCAAAGCCTGGCCAAAGGATGAGGCGGAGCCGGACAAGTGGCTGGTCGAGATCGAAGATTCCCTGCCAAACACGGCCGGCAGCCCCGGCCTCTACGGCGCATCTCTCGTCTACCCCGCTTCCAGCGAGATCTATTACGACAACGTCAAAGTCACCGCCAACAAGTAAAAACTCTCAGAGGAACCTATGAACATCAAAAGCCTTCTGCTCGCCGCCTGCTCCCTTTTGCCGGCCACCTATTCCCACGCCGAAGACTGGTGCATGTGGGGCCGTACCCCCGACCGCATGATGGTCAGCCCCGAAAAGAACCCTCCCACCGACTGGGATGTGGACACGCAGAAGAACATCAAGTGGCACGCGGCCCTCGGCTCGCAAAGCTACGCCAATCCTGTCGTCTGCAACGGGTTGGTCTTCATCGGCACCAACAACGAAGGCAAGCGCGATCCCAAGTTCGCCAATCCCGACGGAACGCCCACCGACGGCGGCGTGCTGATGATCTTCCGCGAAAAAGACGGCAAGTTCCTCTGGCAGCAGTTCAACCCCAAACTCAAGGCAGGTCGCGTCAACGACTGGCCCTTCCAGGGCATCTGTGCCACCGTCTACGCCGAAGGCGACTTCGCCTACTACTGCACCAACCGCTGTGAAGTCTGGTGCATTGACGTCAGCCCGCTTCGCAATGGCCAGCCCGAGCCGAAAGTCGCGTGGAAAGTCGACATGATGGCCCAATACGGCGTCTTCCCGCACAACATGACTGCCTCGTCCATCTGCGCGTTCGGCGATCTGATCTACGTCATCACCGGCAACGGCGTCGACGAATCACACAAGAACATCCCGAATCCAAAAGCGCCGGCCATCATCTGTTTCAATAAAAAAGACGGCAAGATGGTCTGGTCCGACAATACGCCCGGCGAAAATATCCTGCATGGCCAATGGGCCAGCCCCGCACTTGCCAAGGTCAAAGGCCGCGAGCTCGTCATTGCACCACTGGGGGATGGCTGGATCTACGCCTATGACGCCGCGACCGGCTACATTGTCTGGAAGTTCGATTCCAACAACAAAGACACCGTCTATCCAACCACGCGCAACGAACTGATCGCGACGCCCGTGATCTACGACAACAAATGCTACATCGCCAACGGCCAGGACCCCGAACACGGCGAAGGCCCCGGCCATCTCTGGTGCCTGGATATCACCAAGGAAGGCGACATCAGCAAGGAACTCGACGACCGTCCCAAACCCAAACCCGGCGACGAACTTGTCGCCCCCACCGGACCCGCTAAAACCAAGCCAAACCCCAACTCCGGCGTAGTCTGGGATTTCGAACGGCTCGCCTCCAAGGACGGCAAAAAAGTCCCCGCCAAGGATCAGATGCACCGCTCGATTTCCTCCGTCGCCATCAGCGACGGGCTGGTCTTCGCACCCGACTTCTCCGGCTTCTTCCACTGCCTCGACGCCAATACCGGCAAGATGTACTGGACCTACGATATGGAAGCCGCCACCTGGGGCTCTCCACTCATCTGCGACGGCAAGGTCTACGAGTGCAACGAAGACGGCGACGTAAAGATTTTCGAGATCAGCAAAGAGCTGAAGGAAATCGCCAGCCACAACATGGGCAGCGCTGTCTACGGCTCGCCCATCATCGCCAACGGCGTGCTCTACGTCGCGAATCGCGAAAAGCTGTTCGCAATCGAGCAGAAGAAGTAAGCGCTGTCAGCCGACTACATCATTGATGCAAAAGCCTCCCGCAAGGGAGGCGTTCTTCTTTCCTGCAAATTTAAACACCCGCTCTGTAAATATCTTGCTCTAATAGATTTGTAATCCTGCGGACGATATATACACAACACAATTGATTGGCTTCAAATCGGGTTCATACCACAGGAGATCATGGAACTTCACCCATTCGCGCTGGAGCACTTGGAAGACCGGGCCCTCTTCTGTGCCATAGCCCCCACTGATACGGCACCAACAACCACCGCCCCGGCAGTGCGCGCAGCCCCTCTCGTCACGGCAACGGTCAAAAATCCGTTCCCGGCAGCATTCAATGTCGCCGGCAAGTTCACCCACCCCTTCGGCAACCCCGACGCCGGCTCCCAATACATCTTCACCGGCTCCGGCAAAACCGCGGCCCTCGGCAAATTCACCCTCACCGGCCATCTCCAAACCCCCGGCCTGATCGCCAACGGCAAGGCCAGCGGCCGACTCATTCTCACCACCTCCAAAGGCGTCATCACCCTCTCCCTGCACGGACCGCCGCAGAACCCCGGTTCCCTCCCCCCAACCGTGTCCTACTACCTCGTCAAAGGCACGGGCCCCTACGCTGGCAACGTCGCAAAGGGCACCATCGGTATCTCCGCTTCTGCAACCACGCAAAAGTTCCTGTTCCGGTTTCATCCAAAGGTCTAGTACATCGCGTGGCTGTGCCGCTTGGCCAAACGAAAAATCCGAGGTCTGATTATGGGCAAGCGCACCTCCGTCCGATCAAAGCGCTGGCTACTGGCGCTCAGCTTGCCATTGATTGCCGTACCTAGAGATCATGGCGACGACTCAGTCGGAATCAGTCATCAAAATTATGCCGAAGAGCATGGCCGCATCGAAGTCCAGACCGAAACGCTGCGCATCCAGAAATCAATCACGCCGCGACTGGATGTGACGCTTCGAGAAGTCTACGACGCAATCTCCGGCGCAACCCCAATCGGCGCACCCGCCATCAGGCAACTGAGGATGCGCGATCCGCGGTCCGGCGCGGCCATTCCTCCATCACAGATCACCGGATTTACCCGCCAGCTCGATGGCGTCTCCGGCGCGTCGCAGAGTGGCGGAACTCTTCGCGCCATGAACCAGAACAAAGTGCCCGTGACCGACAGTCCCGACCAGCGTCTCGGCACCGACATCGCAATCGGCTGGACGCAGGGACCGCATCGTTTCGTCCCCGAGTTCAGCTTCAGCAACGAGTCCGATTATCGATCGTACGCCTTCGCGCTCAATTACTCCTACGAGTTCAACGAAAAGAACACGACCTTGAGCCTCGGCTGGTCGCACGCCTACGACCGAGTGCTGGCCAACCAGTTCACTTTCCTCGCCGGCAGCGCCCACAAAAACACCGACAACTTCATCATCGGCATCACCCAGTTGCTAAGCCCCGGTACCGTCTTCGGCGCCAATGCGACAATTGGCTACGCGCACGGCTATCTGAACGACCCCTATCGCGCGGTGGTGTTCAATGAATCGGATCTGGATCCGGACAATCGCGTTGTCCTCAGCGGCGAAGAGCGCCCATCCACCCGCAATTCCCAGGCGATTCTCTTGTCGCTCACGCAGGCCGTCGCGCCACTCAACGCAAGCATCGAAGGCACCTACCGCTTCTCCCACGATTCCTACGGCATCTTCGCCCACACCGTCGGCGTCGCCTGGTTTCAGAAAATCGGCAGATCCCTCGTCCTCTCGCCCTCGGCGCGCTATTACCATCAATCCGCGGCCAACTTCTACGGCATTCAATTTCCAGGCGACCCGGTCAACGATCCCGAACACGCCCCCAGATTCTTTTCCGCGGACTATCGCCTCTCCAGGCTGGAAACATTTACGCTCGGCCTCGAAGCC
>JBBRHH010000597.1:0-3654 GCA_038222915.1 Tepidisphaerales bacterium | reverse complement strand
GTTCGACAGCTTGGGCGAGAGGCTGGCCAGATCGAGATCAATCGGGGTGAAGACCGTCGCTGCCGTTTCTATCGTGATGTGATGGCCGAGCGATTTTAGTTCGCGGCAGAGGTCCCGGATGTCGGGCATGATCATCGGTTCGCCGCCGGTGACAACGACGTGCCTGGTTTTGAATTCGCCCGCGCGGCGGACGATTTCGGCGACGGAGACTTCTTCGCCTTCGGGGTTCCAACTGGCGTACGGCGTATCGCACCAGGTGCAGCGCAGATTGCAGCCGCTGGCGCGGATGAAGACGGAGGGAAGGCCAACGAGTTTGCCTTCGCCCTGGACGGAGTGGAATAGTTCGGAGAGTTTCAAGCTAAAGCCCAGTTGACCACGAACGACACGACGAATTCAAATACAGTTTAACCGCGAATGGACGCGGATTCTGAAACTGAATTGTACGTGGGTGAGGCCGGTTATTGCAGCCAGTTGATCTGCAGGAAAACCGTATCCGGAATCGGATCGCCCTTGGCGTTCTTCGGCGGCTCGATCCACGATTGCCAGCCGGCCAGATAAGTCGGCGTGTCCACTTCGTTGCTGCCGCTGGATTTCAGCACAAAAACGTCGATCACCTTGCCGGTCTTGTCCATGCTGAGCCGGAGCGTGACGCTCGGATTGGGGAGATACCAGAGATCCTGCAAACCCTTGTTGTTGAGATCGGGACGCTTGAGTTTGATCTTTCGGCCGGTGCGGGCTTCGACCTTGCCATCCTTAATCGTCGCGTTCAGCGTCTTGGAGAAGGCGTCGCTGTCTTCATCGCTCTGATGGGCCGGTGGATCCGAACCGGAATGGCCGGCGAGGGCGGGGATGGCCGGCGGGGCGGCGCTGCTGCCCGGGGACATTGCCGGAGCGGCGGGCGTCGCCATCGCGATCGGGCTGGAGTGCTCGGCGGCCTGCGGCTTGGGGGGAGGAACCGCCGTGGGCTGAGTCGAGGGCGACGGCTGAGCGCTGGCGACCTGCGGTGCGAGCGGCGGCGGTGGCAGGGCGGGAGCCTGTCCGGTCTTGGCGGCGGGCTGACTGCTGGCGGTAACGACCATCGGTTTGGACGCGTCGGCGATGCCAATGGCCGTCGGCGGGGCAGAGGCTTCGCCCTCCGTATTCACATGGGTCGGCGGCGCGACCGGTTCATCCGTCCGGGCCACGGCCGGCTTCTGCGACTTGTCTTCCCTGGTTGGCTCGAGGTCAGGGGCATTCGGATCGCTCGACTTGTCCGAGGCGTGTGATGCGTCGCGGTTGGTCGGGGCATCCGGATGTGTCCGCGTCTCCTTCTCGCGCGGCTTGGGGATGGATGGATGATCGTTGAGATTCAGCGCAACCGGCGGAATCGGCTGCGAAGGATTCGGTTCGATGGATGGATCATCCGGCAGCGCTGCGTGGGCCGTCTTTCCTGTGGGAGCGGTCTTTCCGCCAGGCGGCATATCGGGGTAGAGGGGTTGTTCGTTGTCGGTGCGTTGCGCCGCGCCCGGATTGCCGGGGTCCCGGCTGATCGCGGCCTGATTCAGGTCCGCGTGGCGCGGCTGGGCGGGCATGTCGCCCGGCGTCGAATTGGGCGAATCGCCCTCGCCGACCTTCTCGCCCGAATTGTCTTCCACGTCGGGAATCGGCGGCGGTGGCGGTTTGGGCTTTTGCGGTGGCGGCTCAGGAAGATCGGGGTCAGAAAAATTGAAACTGTTCGCGGCCTGCTCGTGGGCTTTGGGCGCGCCCAGATGGGTGTAGTAAAGATTGAACTCGTGGATGTAAGCCAGCGCAAGCCACAGCAGCAGCACGCCGTGCAGCACCAGCGAGCCGCAGATGGCGGAGGTCATGGCTATGTCGCGTTTCCGCATGGCGGAGCTTCTCACACAATGCAAATCGGCCGACGCGGGGTTGGAGGTTGGTTAGACCCGGGCTGCGAAGGTTTATCGGCCGATGCGGGGTATTCTATTCGCTTCCGGAGGGGATTGTCTGCGCGGGATGGGGGGTTTGTGGCAGGAATGTACGAAATGACATCTGACGTTCATTTGATCGATGTGGAGTGGTCCAACCTGGCCCGTGACCTTTGTCTGCCGAAGCGTGGTCCCGAAAAGTACTGAGCATAGTATGGAGCCAAAGCCCTGTTCCATCTTTCAATTGATAGCGGTAGATGTGTGATCCACCGATCTGGTGGATTCGGCCTTCAGGGTGGAAGGTGAGTTTGAAAGAGACCGACGTCGTGGGAACCTCTCGGTGCGATACAGGCGTTATTCTAACTGTCCAATCACGATGATTGCGTCGGAATTTCTCGCGGTGCTGATGGGGGCAGTCTAGAATCAGCCACGGTTTTTGTTGGCCATTGAAGGAGGCAATCATGTCGGGCGCGAAACTTCTCAGCGTGTTCGGAATCTTGTGCGGGCTATGCGGTGCAGCATCCGCCGCCGACTATTCCGGCAAATATACGGGCGCAAAACTATCGGCCGAAATTGCCAGGGAGGGACCGGGCTACGTCGGAACACTGCACCTCGGCGAAAAGTCTTTCCCTTTCACAGCAAGGGAAGACGCCGGCGTCCTCAAGGGCGTGTTTACCAGTCAGAACAACCGTTATGAATTCTCGGCCAGCCTGCAGCAAGGCGAGCTGACGCTGGTTACCGGCGGCACCAGCTACAGTGTGAAAAAGTTGGCTATGAATCCGCTCGATGTGGGGAACGCCGGTGGAACCGCACCGACCGCCGCCGCCGGAGGCTTGGCGGAGTACACCGTCGTAACCACGTCCGATTCAGGTCGGGCGCTCTCGACTCAGAAGCCAAAGGCGGACTCCGTCGCGGCTGCCCTCCAGGCGGGGCTGGCGGATGTGGCGGCCTCCTTTGAGGGCAATCCCCGGATCGGCCAGGCATTTGAGGATGTGAAGGATCACAAGTCGGGCGGCGTCTCCTTCATGGCAAAATTTAAAGGGCAGGCCGTAAAGGGACTGATTTCCTGCCGGTTGGTGGAGAAGGGCGCGGTGGTTGCGGTTGTGTATTGCGCCGCCGACGCGCCGGCGGCCGAGTGGGGCAAATTAATGGGGACGCCCGCGCCCGTCGACAAGACACCCCCCGCGCAGGCCGCAGGCGAAGTCAAACTGCGCGAGCTGAAGTTCGCGGACGGCACCGGAAGCATCGGCCTGGCCGAAGGGTGGAAGACTGCCTCGCAGACTTGCATGCAGCCCGTGGTGATCGACGGCCCGGGCGATCAGAAGGTGACCATCGGCGCATGCGTTTCGGTAGTCACTCCTGATTCGCAGGCCGTGCAGATGCAGCGACAGTTGGAAGCCAACGCGCGGCAGATGGGCTTTCCAGCTCCGCCTCCGATGAAGCTCCTGGTTGCGCCCTTCACGAGACCGGGGCAGGCGTTTGTGAACTTGATGCCGCAGATCAGTTACTGGAGCCAGGTGGGAGGCGGCCCGGCCGTCAAGATCGATCAGCTCAAGGAGACCGAGAAGGTCAAACCAAGCCTCGAGAACGGCGAGGCCGCGGTCTTGTCGTATGGCGTGACACGTACGGTCAAGGGCGAATCAAGGCACTACCACGCGGTATCGCAGGCCGAGGCGACACCCGTCGGGCAGGGGGCCTGGATGTTGTACACCGTCGAGGTAATGGCGCCGGACAAAACCTTCGAGGC
>JBBRHH010000596.1:0-3656 GCA_038222915.1 Tepidisphaerales bacterium | reverse complement strand
CACCGATAGGAACAATCGCCAGTCGGTCAGGAGTAGCATGGTTGCCGAGACGGCGATCATCAGGCTGTTTTTGGCGATCTGGTCGATGCCCCAGACGTTTACCTCGCGGAGCGCGTTCACGTCGCTGGTACACCGGCTGATGATTCGGCCGAGCTTGGTCTTGTCGTAAAAGCTCATCGACATGCGCTGGAGCTGCTGGAAGATCCGCCGACGCAGGGTGAACTGCACACGCTCGCCGGCGTTGGTCATGATGATGATGGTCAGGCGATGAATGGTGATGGCGATGCCGAGTGATGCGCCCCACAGCACGATCGCGGAGACGACAAACCAGATGGCGGTGCGGCGCATGCCTGCGCCGTAAAACTCCCGATTGGCCGCGAATCCGGTCGTCACATCGACCAGCCACCGCATGAATTGTGGCCCGAGCATTTCGAGCACGGTCATCACCATGCCGAGCGCAATGCCCAAAACGTAATGCCACTTGAATGGCGCGAGCAGGCCGAAGAGCCGCTTCATCAGCGGCCACTCGATGGGCTTATAGCGTGCCTCCTCCTCGTCGGAGGCGAGATCGATCACCGCGGCCGCCTTGATGGCCTTCATCGTGTCCTTTCGGAATGACAAAAGTCGCGCCATCAGCCGTTCTCCCCGGTCTGGCCGCGCTCCCGCGACCCAGCCGCCACTTCTGCCTTGGCGACTTCGCGCTGGACGCGCTTCATGTGCGACGGCTGATCTTCGACTTCGATGTCGCCGTAGAGTTGCGCGGCGGCGATCTGCTGGTAGTGGCCGCGCTGTTCCATCAGTTGATTGTGTGTCCCCGACTGTGTGATCTGTCCGTTCTCGATCACAAGCACGAGGTCCGCCTGTTTCACGGTGCTGATGCGGTGGGCAATAACGAAGGTTGTTCGACCACGCATCACAAATTTCATCCCCTTGCGTATCATCTCTTCGGTCTGCGAATCGATGGCCGCCGTGGCATCGTCGAGCACCAGAATGCGCGGATTGGAGATGATCGCCCGCGCAATCGCCAGCCGCTGCTTTTGTCCGCCAGACAAGCTTGAGCCGCGCTCGCCGAGCATGGTCTGGTAGCCTTTGGGCAATTGCTCGACGAATTCGTGCGCCTGCGCCAGCCGCGACGCGGCCTCGACTTCCCCGCTGGCCATGGCAAGACTTTCGGAATCGGGCGAGCCGTCTTCGCTCAGCACTTTTGAGTTCAGGATGTGTGGCCGGCCGTAGGCGATGTTAGCCTCGACGGTGTCGGAAAACAGATACGTTTCCTGAAAGACGTACGCGACCTGTGTGCGGATGGAGTCAAGGGCGACGTCGGCGATGTCGACTCCGTCAACGAGAATCCGGCCCTCTTGTGGGTCGTAGAATCGGCCGAGCAACTGGACCATTGTCGATTTGCCCGCGCCGGTCGGGCCGACGATGGCCACGATTTGGCCGCCCGGGACGCTGAAGCTGACGTCCTTCAACACTGGGCGGGAGGGGTCATAGCCGAAGGTGACGTGGTCGAACGTTACGCCGCCGGGTCCTTCGGGCAATGGCCGGGCGGATTCTTTCACCGGCACGGTTGGCCGGGCGCTGAGCACCTCGTGCAATCGCCGGGCTGACACGATTGCGCTTTGATACTGCTCGTTGATGACCGAGACCTGTTGCAGGCGTCCGAGGATCGCGTTCATCGCGCCGCCGAGGATAATGATGTCGCCGGCCTGCAGTTTTCCCAGCAAGATGAAAATGCTGGCGAGCATGAACAGGCTGAGGTTGGACGAGATTGCGATCAGCCGCATGAAGGGCGCGAAGTTGGCGAACATGCGAATGCGAAAAAGCACGCGATCGAGGAAATAGTCGGCGTGTGCGTTGTATTTGTCGGTCTCATGCCCCTGCGTGGCGAACGCCTTTACCACATGAACGCCGGCGATGTTCTCGGTGATGATGGAGACGTTTTTGTCGTCGGCGGTCATGACCGCCTGAATGGCCGGCTGAACTTTCTTGCTGAATCGCAGGATGTACCAGGTCCAGAGCGGCAGCGGCACGAGTGACAGGACCGCCACCCATGTGGAGCGCGTCATGAGCAGGAGGATGTATCCCCCTACCACGAGGCCGATCTCGAGGGTGAGCAGGACGGCCGAGTTCACGAATGCGCGGACGTTCTGCAGATCCGTGAGCGCCCGGTTGATCAACTGGCCTGTCGAAATGGTGTCATGGAACGCAAAGCCCACGCGCTGGAGTTTGTCATACACCGCTTCGCGGATGTAGTAGACCATCTCCATGCTCATCTTCATGTTGGAGACTTCTTTGAGATAGCGCAGCACGACGGTGGCGAGGATGAGCAGGGTCAGCATGTAGACGACACGGCGCAGGTCGCCGGCCCCGCCCTCGGCGCCCATAATCCATTTCGAGAATGCCGGGACTGCCGCCCGGCTGATCTGCACTTTCTGAATCTGGGTGATCGCCTCGCCCGAAGCGCGGGTCGCCAGCACTTCAGTTCCGACCCAGAGGGACAGCCACAGGCAGGCCAGAACAATCAGCCCCTTCACGGGCCGGGTAAACGAAAACATCCAGCGCAGCAGCTCGGCATTGCCGGCAAGCGGCACGGAATGACTCGCGAGGCGCGCAGCGGCATCATCTGCGGGCGCAGCCGCTTGGGTGGTGGAGGCCGGATGGGATGGCGGGGCGGCCGATTGCGTTGACACGATCCTCAACTCGTTAGCCGGAAAAGGTCGTACGCTATCGACGTGCCTCGATGCGTCAACCCTTCAGGCGAATAAATCATTCATCCGATTTTGCGGCGTTTGCAGCATGACTTGCCGTGTCAGGCAGGCCTTGGAACGCCAGCGCCGAGCAGATCCGCTCGTTTACTTCCATCGACAAAAACGTGGTTTGACACAAAAACGGCGGGGGTCGAATGCGAGGGATGAGGCTTCGGCGGACGAGACCCATAGGTCGGATATTATCGGCTCTGATTTTTATATAGCTGCATAAAGGAGCCCGAATGTTGCGGCCCGCCTGGCATTTTGGATCAAATTCGATCCGGTCACTGAGGCGATGTGCGAGGACGTCGTCGACCCCGCTTTGCCAGGATCAAGCAGCGGCTTCTTCTGTCGTGCGGAGAAGCAGATACGGCTGATAATGCTGGTCGGGATCGATGCCCTTCACAAGGTCGACGTGATAAATGGTGATCCGTTGATTAACGCTGAGGCGAATCGTTCCCAAACCACTCTCCAAACGTTGCGAAGTACGCACTACAATTCCGTCCGGCCCGAGACAGGCGACTGGCACTCGTTGGCCGTGGAGAAGAAGTTCGGCTGAGATCTCGGGCGAGTATCCCGAGCCGGATGATGATGATTGCTGGTGGTCCATGTTCATTCCTCAAGAAATCATAAATCGATCTGACCAGTATGTGCAACGCCACAACATCGTCCGATTTGAGGAACTCGGTGCTGGCAAGGATGGTTGCGTCTGGCGTACAAGCCGACCCAGCGCTCTTAAAGTCCACGAACACAATGCATCATATCGTGGAGAGCGGAACGCGTATATTCGATTGCGCGAAAAGAAAATTCGGACAATCGCTGGATTCGCTTTGCCGTCCCTTATCGATTTCGATGACCAATTGAAGTCTATTGAAATGGAAATCGTCTTCCCTCCTTTTATTGTTG
>JBBRHH010000595.1:0-3684 GCA_038222915.1 Tepidisphaerales bacterium | reverse complement strand
TCGCCGGCGTGATGCTTGTCACATCCGGCGGTCCAGCCAGTGCTTCGGCCATCCAGATGGCGCAAGTCCATGACGATCTTGTCAGTGGCCGCACACCCGTCGTGCAGGTTAATTCGATTAAAGAAGCCGGCCGCGCCCTTTCCAGGGAATGGTCCCAGTCGCCCCGCCTTCCCAACGTCCCCGACGACCACGTCATGGCCTGCTGCATGAAATCCGTGCATAACAAGAAAATGTGCTGCGTCCTGCTGAAGACCGAGGGCGTTCCCGTGACCATGGCAGTGGCCAATTCCGTGGACATGCAGGCGCCTTCGTCGCCATCGCGCACACGTGGCGGCATCACCTACCACCTTCAGTCAACTGGCCGGCTCAACATGGTCATGACTGAACATGAAGGCCGCTGGATTTGTCTCGTCGCCGCGCTTCCTGCCGACCGCCTGATGGATTTCGCGGATGAACTTCAATTCTGAATTTGTGTGCGCTGATTGAACCTTTTGACCCACGGGGCACGTCATGCAAGTCACACAGATGACTTGCAGCACGATCCATCCTTTTCCATTCCTGCACGTCGCTCGGGCATCGGTGCGAGTTCTGATCCAGACAGCCCTCGTGCCTGCATTGATTCTGATGCTCAGCGGCTGCGTCCTGGCTCCCGCAGAAACAAAGCACGAAGAGGCGCGTCTTGCCCGTGCCGGCACGCCTTACGGGCAGACTTTTGACCGCAGAACACTTCCAGAACTGCCACCCACCCCTGAATGGCAGGACCTTCTACACCGCGCCTTCCTCGCCAACGGCGAACTGGAGGCGGCTTACTTTGAGTGGGCGGCAGCCGTTTCAAAAGTCGAGCAGGCCGGCTCTTATCCCAACACGCCTCTATCCATAAATTTCAGCTACATGTTCTCGGCCGGTCGGATGAAATCCTTCGATCGCACCACCGTCACCGCCGGACCTGATCCGATGCAAAATCTCTCGTTTCCGTCAAAGGTCTATCGGGGTGCCGTGGTGGCTTTGGACGAGGCAAAGGCAGCAGGTCGTCGATTCGCCGCCGCCAAGTTTGATCTGCAGCGAAAAGTGCTGAACGCATGGTTTGACTATGCCCTGATGGCCGAGCGCATCCGCATCAGCCAGGGCAACCTTGCCCTGCTCCGGTTGATTAACGACACCGCCGCCGGCCGCGTTCGCGCTGGTGCGCCGCAACTGGACCTGCTCCGTGCCGACATCGAACAGCGACGTGCCGAGGATGATCTCCGCACGATGGAGGCACAGCTGCCGCAGATGCGCGCCATGCTCAATGCGATGATCTCTCGTCGTGCCGACGCCGTGCTCGAGCCGCCGCCGCAAATCCCGCCGCCGCGAATCATTCCCGTCGATTCCGCGCGCCTTCTGGCTCTTGCCGCCGAGAACAATCCGGAGCTTGCCGCTCTGGCCGAGCGCGTTCGCGGCCGCGAAGACGCCTTGGAATTGGCCCGCCTCCAATATATCCCCGACTTCAATCCAACCTTCGGCTTCACTGGCACGGTAGCGCAAGTCGTCGGCATGGGTCTGTCCATCCCAACTTTCATGCCACGGATTCACGGAATGGTAAAAGAGGCTCAGGCCGATCTCCGTGCAACCCAGGCCATGTTGCGCCAGACGCAATTCGATCGATCGGCCCAACTTGTCGCGACTCTCTATGGCATGCAGAACAGCGAACGACAGGCGTCGCTCTTCGAAAAGCAGATCATCCCCGCCGCAACGCGAATCGCCGACAATACGCGTGAGGCGTACTCGCGCGGACAGATGTCATTCATCGAACTGATCGATGTTCAGCGAACGTTGCTCGAAGTGCGGTTGACCGCCGCCGAAGCGAGAGCCGCCCGTGAAAAGAGCCTTGCCGATCTCGAATCGCTGCTTGGGCTGGATATAGAAACCCTTTCGTCCGGCACCACCCGCCCGGCAACATTCCCAACCACGGGGAAAACCCAATGAACACGAATCACAACTACCTGCGGACCCTCTTCGCAGTTGTCGTTGCTCTTGCACTCGGCCTCACAGCCGGCGTCCATTGGCATGATTCATTCGCCGGCCTGCTGGGGATGCACAGTCACAATCACGCCGCCGATTCCGGCGTTAAACAACTGTGGACCTGCAGCATGCATCCGCAGGTCATCAAGGACGAGCCAGGCGCCTGCCCGATCTGCCACATGGCTTTGACGCCAGTCAAATCCAGCACGTTAACAAGTGGTACATCCGCAACCGCCGGCGAACGCAAGGTGAAATACTGGTGGGATCCGATGCTGAACCCTCCCTACATCGCCGACAAACCGGGCAAAAGTCCGATGGGTATGGACCTGATCCCGGTTTACGAAGATCAGATATCCGGCGGCACCGGCGTCACGATCGATCCGGTGATCGTGCAGAACATGGGCATTCGAGTCGCGAGCGTCACCACTGGGCCCTTGACGCGGGATGTGCGCGCCGTTGGTTATCTCGAGGAGGCCCAGCCAAACGTCCGCGACGTCAATCTGCGCGTGAGCGGCTGGGTGGAGAAGATGTACGCTGACACCGTCGGCATGCCGCTGAGCAAGGGTGCGCCGCTCTTCAGCCTCTATAGTCCCGAGGTGCAGGTCGCGACTGAGGAACTGATCGCCGCCCGCAAGTCCGTTGAATCCATCGGTGCGGGCGGGGACTCCCTGGCGCGAAAGACATCGCAAAGTTTGTTTGACGCCACGCGTGTAAAACTCGAACAATGGGGCCTGGACACCGCGCTGATCGATCGCCTCGCCAAACTCGACCGGCCTCCCCGAACCGTCACCTTCACCAGCCCCATCGACGGCTACCTGACCCAGAAAATGCTGGTTGACGGCGCGTCGGTGAAATCGGGGGACACTGTCCTGCGTATTGTCGATCTTTCGACGGTCTGGCTGGACTCTCAGGTCTACGCCCAGGATCTGCCATTCGTCCATCTCGGACGAACGGTCACTGCAACGGTCGATGGCGTTCCGGGACGACGACTGGTGGGGCAGGTGATTTTCGTGCAGCCGGAGATGGACCCGCAGACCCGGACTGCCACCGTTCGCATCGCCCTGCCCAACACAGACCTTGCACTTCGTCCGGGCATGTTCGCCTCGGCCAGTATTCGAGCCACGCTGACAGAGCGCGCCGTTCTTGCCCCGCGCGAAGCCATCATCGACACCGGCACCCGCCAGATCGCATTCGTCGTTGCCGGCGCTGGCCGTTTCGAACCGCGCCAGGTCTCCGTCGGAGCCGACGGCGACCACGGCATGGTGCAGGTTCTCGAAGGTCTGGCTCCCGACGAAACCGTGGTGACCAGCGGGCAATTCCTGCTGGACGCCGAAAGCCGGATGCGCGAAGCAATTCAAAAGCATCTCGACCAGAAACTGCTCGCCAATGCCACGCACGAGCCAAAGCCATCGCCGGCAGTCGCAACGTCCGCGCCGGCCATGACCGATCACACCTCCCATAACGCCACGACCAGGACTGCCTGGTCGCCCGATGTCGACCGCCTCTTCGAAGCGTACATTGCGGTCCACAAATCGCTTGGAACGGTCCAGAATTCGGATACGCCGTTGGATGTCTCAGCACTGCTAACCGCCGCGCAGGCCCTCGCTGAATCGAAGGATTCCGCGGCCCGCGACGCCCACGCCGACGCCGTCTTCACCGCTGCCACGGCCATGGATGGAAAAT
>JBBRHH010000594.1:0-3693 GCA_038222915.1 Tepidisphaerales bacterium | reverse complement strand
CGGATGCGGGGGGGGCGTGGAGGAGTTTGTCGGTGGCGGGCATGGTGGGGATGACGGGTTTTTTCCGTTCGTGGGCGGGGTGGTCGGCGGCGAGGGCGGGGGAGGCGAGTAGGGTGAGGAGGACAAGGGTGGTGAGGCGGTGGAAGCTGGACATGTCCGTGATTGTAACCGGGGAAGTGGGTTTGTTTTTGCTGTGCGATTGATTGCTTGATCTGAGTAACTTGCCTGGCGTGGACGTACGTTCAATCGGATCTACTACCCGGCAGTTTCGGTATGGTCCCGCACTCCGGGCAGCGTTCGGGCGTGGCGCGGAGGTCGTAGCCACAGGTGGCGCAGTGGCCGACGGGTCCTTTTCGCCGTCGTCGCAGGCCGATTAACGTTAGAGGAAATAGGAGGGTTGCGAGGGTTGGAAGCCAATAGTCCATTCGGCCATCGCGACGTTGGAGCCTTGTCACCGTTGGCCTGCCGCTGACCGAGGACTCAAGCCAATGTTCGGCCCAGATGATTTCTGGGATTGGCTCGTGAACGACGGTGTGTCCGGATTCGCCGCTGAGTCCAGTTGAGACTGGGACGTAGGTGTTGACGGCGCTGGGGGTTGAATCCCAGTGGATGCTGCCCATGTACGATGAAATCTCGTACCGCCCGGTGGAGTAGACGCGGTCGCGCTTTGGATAGCCGCCAAAATAGCTGCGTGCCCAAAGCACACACGTCGCGAGGCACAACACCACGGACAAGGCCGACAGGACTGTTAAGAGCCGACGGAGCATCAGAGTTCATCCTACCACTGGCATTTAGATAGCGTCCGACGCGATTTGCTGTCTTTGCCGAAGTGCTGTGAAAGCGACGGGGCTCAACGTAGGGGCGATCTTGTGCTACAATAGTGGAGTATACCAGCGTACGGCGAGCGAAGAGCAGAGTTAGAGAGGTCTCCAACGCGCGAACGTTACCGTATGGGCAGGTAGTTGGAGATTTTTATATGCGCGGAATGCCGTACACACAGGCGACTCGGGCGGCCGAGGTCGATACATCCACTTCATCGATTATTCAGGAAGCACTGGCGAAGCACGCAGCTGCGCGGCCGGCGAAGAGCCCGACGCGATTGCTGACGGTTACGCCGACGCTGCCCCGCATGGGCAAGCCTAATCGGCGTCGTCGGACGGTTTGAACTATCCACAAAACTTGACGCGGTTCATTCATGCGACGATGGGTTGCATGGAGAAGAGCGGGTTTGCGCTTACAGGTTTGGTCTTGCGGGACTGATGCTGGCGTGAGCCGATCCAGGTTGCGATGAGAAGGGCGTCGATGGCGGCGGCCGTGACGGGCGCGGCCCAGTCCTGAACGTTTGACGATTCGGGGGCGGCGAACTGCGCGATGGGGGTCGCGGCGTCATCGAGGACAGAGATCGGGTCGGTGAAGGCGGTGATCTCGAGTTGGGTGTCGGAAAGCGTGGCGGCGGGAAGCCCGCTGAAATCGGGGAGGAGATCGGACTGGGGTTCGAGGGCCATCGTATTGAGTGAAAGTGGCAGATCGCGTGAAGAGGTTGCTTCAGGCATGGGGTTGGCTGTGAGCGTCGTGGCAGAGGTGAGGGATTGCGAGGCCACGCTGATCCAATTGTCTAGCATGCGGGCAGCTCGATCGGTGGTGGTGATGGCGTCGGGGAGCGGCGGGGTGGTTTGGGTTTCGATGGCGGCGGCTGCGGTTTGCAGGACGAGGGGGGCGGGGGGTGTTAAGGTGGCTACGGATTCTTCGATGCTGGCGATGGCGCGGCGGACGGTTTTCAAGGCCGTGATTTTGGCTTTGGCGGTTGCGGCTTTGATGGCGGTGGAGGCCACGCCGTTGAGGGCCGCTACTACTTGCGGAGCTTTTGGTGAGCCGAGGCCGGTGACGCCGTCGTAGCCGGTGTGGGCGGCGAGGAAGTAGGAAGTTCGGCCGCTGGTGATGTCGTTAAGAGTTGACGTATACGTGGCGTAGCTGGCGCTGTTGGGGGTGGCGTAGAGTTTGTAGAGGGCGGGGATGGTGCCGCTGACGCCGTCGAGGGTGGTTTTGCCGGCCTGGACGCGGGTTTGATTGGCGATGGCGATGAGGGAGGCCCACTGCGGAGCGCCGGCGCTGGTGCCGCCGTAGACCTGCCAGCCGGAGTAGCCTTCATAGGAGAGTGAGTCGTAGACGGCGAAGCCGGTGCTGGGGTTGGCGTTGTAGGAGACGTCGGGGTTGGTGCGGCCGCCAGTGGTTTGGGCGGCGGACTGGTAGGAGGGTTCGCTGTAGATTTCGCTGACGCCGCCGCCGCTGTCGCTCCAGCCGGTTTCGGAGGAGTAGGTGCCGTTGCCGCCGGTGGTGTAGAGGGAGGTGCCGCCGACGGAGAGGACGTTGGGGGAGGTAGAGGGCCAGGAGAGGCCGTACCAGGAGCCGTCGTCGCCGGAGGAGGCGACGAAGGTGACGCCCTGGTGGCCGGCGGGGGTGGTGAGGATGGAGTCGTAGGATTGCTGGCCCCAGAATTCGCTGCCGCCCCAACTGAGGGAGACGACGGAGACGCCGGCGGCATTGCGGGCGGTGTTTACGGCGGCCATGAGGCTGCTGATGCTGTCGTTGTTGGCTTCGACGAGGAGGATTTTTGCGCCGGGGGCGATGGCGTGTGCCCACTCGACGTCGAGGGCCATTTCGGTGGCCCAGCCGGCGTCGGTTTTGAGGCCGGCGACGGAGCCGCCGGTCTGGCTGACAACTTTGAAGCTGGGTGGATCGGCGATGCCCATCTTCAAGTCGAAGACGTGGAGATCGTTGATGATGTTGGGATCGTTGTAGGCGTCGACGATGGCGATGGTCTGGCCGGCGCCGTTGTTGGTGAGCTTGTCGAAGCCGTAGGCGTGGCGGATCTGGGCGGCGGTGTAGCCCTGGAGGACGGAGCTGCTGACGAGGGGGGAGATGGTGAGATCGGGGTGGGCGATGTGGGTGGCGGAGAGGAGCTGGCGGCACTCGAGGATTTCGAGGAAGGCGGGCTTTTGCCTGGTCTGTTGCGGCTTATCTTGAGTGTTTTTCTTTTTGTTCCACATAATCTTGCTCCGAACACTGATTGTGAATGTCTTGATCACACCAGTAGCAGTGGCCGGAAGGGGGTGGGAAATTCCCGGTTTTGTGAGTTTCTTTTTGTGGAAATGTGATGTGGCGAAAATACGGCTGGACCGCAACTTAATGCCGTGGTCGGGGATACGTCGTTTTCTCCGATTACTTCGCTTGTTTGTTCACGCTATGTTCGATGCCTGGTGGAGTGTCTCAAAAACTGGCCGAGGAGGAACGTGTTTAGTGGAAATCGCGCGAGGGCGCTGGCGTGGACGGTGATTTGGATTGCGGCGATCGTGGTTTGCGGCGGATGTGCTGGCCGAACGCCGTACCAGATTGATGGAAATTACGCCGTTGGCGACCCGCAATTTCAGCGGGTGATGGGATCGCTGCTCGGCCCTCCGCTTGTTGGCGGGAACAAGGTGACGACGCTGGTGAACGGGAAGCAGATTTTTCCGGCGATGCTGGAGGCGATTCACGGGGCGAAAAAGACGATTACGTTTGAGACGTTTATTTACTGGTCGGGAAAAGTGGGGACGGAGTTTTCGGAGGCGCTGGCCGAGCGTGCGTCGCATGGGGTGAAGGTGCACATTGTGCTGGATGGCGTGGGGTCGGGCAGGATCAGCCGGGAGGACAAGA
>JBBRHH010000593.1:0-3696 GCA_038222915.1 Tepidisphaerales bacterium | reverse complement strand
GGGTTGCTCGCCCATAGATCAGTCGGGGCGTCTGGAGTCATTGGAGTTTCAATTTTGGTTGGGGATGAGGCTTTTCCAGCGCTGTTGAATGCCTGCACGAAGTAGGAATAGATGATCCCAGGAACGGCGGCCGTGTCCGCGAAACTTGCGAGCGTAGTGTTTGACAGGAGCGAGGCGCTTGCAAAGGACGGCTGCGTATTGCTCGGAGAAGCGGCGGCACGGTAGACCTTGTATTGGGTCGCGCTGTCGGACCCTGTCCAGCTTAGTTCAATCTCATGGGAGTAACTTTGGTCGACCGTGGACGCGGTGCTGACGAAACTGCCATCGGCGGCGGAAGGTGCCGGCGGAGGGCCAGCGACGCTGGCGCTGCTCGTCGGATCGGCCGATTCAGGTCCACGATAGGCGACGATGCGGTAGTAATTGGTGTCGTCGGTCGTTGGTGAGGTGTCGGTGTAGGTGGTTGTCGATGGGCCGGTCGTGCCGATCTCATTCCACGTGGTCCCGTCAGTAGAAGCTTGGATTTCATAGCCGTCAACGTCACTCGTGGTGCTGGCGGTCCAAGACAGATTTACTTTACCTTCGGCCGCGTTGGAGGCGGTCAGGCTGGAGGCAGCGCTGAGTGCCGCGCGGGTGGTGAATGAGTCGCTGCCGATTTCAGTTTGGGAGGCCGGATCGGTGTCGGTGGCGGGGATGTTTGCGGCGATGCGATAGTAGTAGAGCGTGGAGGTGCTCAGCCCGATGTCGTCGAAACTGGTATCGGCGATGGTGGTGATGGCCGTCATGAGCGTCGTGGTGGAGCTTGTACCTCGGTAGACAGTGTAATCATCCGCGCCATCGACTGCATTCCAATTAAAATCGATCCCGTTGGCCTGGATGATGGGGTTGCCGAGGGGCCCGGTTGCTACGTAGGTGAATGTGGCTGTGGTAGAGACGGTTGTGCCGTTTTCTGTGGCGACGGCCGAAACAGTGTGGTTGGCGGAACTGGGACTTGTCCAGTCATAGCTCCAGCCGTCGGAGCCGTCGGCGTCGGTGTGGAGCAGGGTTGAACCGTTGTAGAAGGCGACGGAGGTGATGACGCTGTCTGGGTCGCTGATGTCTGGGTTCAGGCTGATTGTGTCGCCGTCGGTGAAGGTGGAATCATTCAGTGTGATTGTGGGCGGGCCATCGACGCGACCGGTGACGGGTGCGGAATTGTGGCTGATGGCGCTGCCATTGTCGGTGGCCTTGGTGACACTGGCGACCACACTGCTGGACGCATCGCTTTATCCAAAGGACAAAGTCCAGGAACTCTATGGCATTCGCTGGCGTGTGGAAACGCACTTTGCACAGCTCAAGACAACGCTGAAAATGCGGACGCTTAAGAGCAAGACGGAGGCGGGCGTACGAAAGGAACTGGCCATCTATTGCCTGGTGTACAACCTCGTGCACGCACTGATGCTCCAGGCCGCAAAGCGACAGAAGGTGAACCCGGAGCGGATCAGTTTCATCGACGCCGTTCGTTGGCTTTTGTCTGCCTCTCCCGGCCAGGATCTGGACGATCTGGTGGTCAATCCGCTACGCCAGGCACGCCACGAACCTCGCGTGGCCAAGAGTCGCGGGACAACCTACAACTACATGACGCGTCCGCGCGGTGAATTGCGAAAAGAACTGAAAAACAAGCGAAAATCGCTTAAGTGAACGCCATTCGTACTTATCCCCTTATGCATTTCCGATAATTATGAATGACCCCTTTTCCGTTTTCGATGCTTTGGGGGTTGTGTTGGAAGGCGAGTTGGGCGGCGGCGAGGGCGTCGTTGGAGCGGCCGAGGGATTGGAGGGTGAGGGCGAGGGCCTGCTGGGCTTCGGCGTCGTTTGGGCGGAGTTTTAAGGTGGTTTCGTAGGAGGCGAGGGCGGCCTCGAACTGCTGGGTGGCGCGGAGGGCTTCGGCGAGGTTGAAGTGGTAGTCGGGGGTTTGCGGGGCGAGGGCGATGACCTGTTGGATGAGGGGGATGGCCTCGGCGAAGCGGGATTGCTGGCGGTAGAGGACGCCGAGGAGGTTTTTGGGGTCGGGGTGGGAGGGAGCGCTTTCGATGAGATCGAGGTAGAGGGACTCGGCGCGGGGGAGGTTGCCGGATTGGTGGGCTCCGATGGCGGTTGGGAGGGTGGTGGGCAGTGGAGGTAAAGTGGGCGGTTGTTTGCGGAAGGGGTTTTCTGGCCGGGCGATCAAATATGTACTTCTCCCTACTTCCCCCCTTAGAATTTTCTGAGAGGCGCAAATTGGGGAAGGAGGGGCGACGACCACTCAGTAGTTCACTTGGGTGACCATAAAGTACGGCTGCTGAATCTCAGGCCTCAAAATTTCGTAAGCATCAGAACTCAATAAGATTGCGTGATCATGCCAGAGCATAGGAAAGGTATCGAACATCCGGGTTGAAACATTGGCCCTTAGCGGTGTTGAATCTACACTCAATGGCATTGGGACGGATATTTCCGTCGTGTCATTGAATTGGTCAACGATATCAGCCCAATGTGGCGAAATGACTTCGTAATAGTCGTCGATAGTCGCAAGTAAATCCGGACGGCTGGGGAGCAGATTGATAAACGACTCTGACGACGTGAATCCCGGATTTCGATATACAGAAAAATCGTTTTCATAAAACGCATAGTCGATCAGTTTCTTGAAAATTACTTGGACAAATTTCAGCGACGGCAGATTCTCTAACCTCTCTTTTAAATGATGTTTTACAACTAACCAGATAGCTGGCTGAATTACACCGGCAAGCTGGAATATGTTCTTCGTCAATTCTAGAGGCTCTATAACGTTGTCGCGAAAGTCTGGACCACGCTTAAGCAATGTCGATTGTCCCCCACGTTGTGCGTAGCCGTGGAACATGGCCGCGTGAAAGTCGCGTATCGAAGTTCCGCCGTAAAACGTACGCTTGTCTATTGCGAAGAGCGTTGCCATGATTGTCAAGCCAGTCTTGAACTTAATCAGTAATGGAGAACCGATGTCGAAATGCTAGTCACCGTCAATGATATCATTAAGATAAGCCTCCCATTCCTCTTCGTCATTGAGCTTGTCTTGTTCGTCCTGTTGAGCTTGTTTATATGCGGCACCACAATTATCATAAGCTTTCTCGGCAAGTTTCTGGAAAGCATTGCCTGCTCCGATTGCGGCGGTGGCTGCGGCACTGCCGCCAACTTGGCTCACGGCCAATTCAATAGCGTGCTGTGCACTGTTGAACAATTCACCATCCTTTATGAAACTAGTGTCAGGAAGAAGGCCCATTTGAGCCATTTGGAGGGACTGAATAGTGCGCCCAAACCACTCGCGGCAATGTGCGTCGTCGGCAAATCCGGAGAGCCCGTCGACTGCCGCACCAATAATAAGCATTGCCGCTCCCATTGCGGCGCGCCTGGCGGCATTGCTGAAGCTAGACCGTTGCGATTTCGCGAGGCGGTTGAAGGTACTGCTCTTTTCTGCGGCGGTCAAGTCGGTCCATCTCGAATAGCGCATAGTTGCGGGTGAACCACTCTTCAAAAGTTCCGAATACTTCGACGAATTGATCATTTCTGTTAGCCCCTATTCAAGCGTAACCCCGCATCGTGATCGCGTTGAGCGCAGAAAAAGACTCGAAACGCCCGCGTTTTCGTGTATGAAGAGGGTTGTATCGATCCTTCATCCCCATACGCAAGGAGGCGTTTCGAGTGAACACC
>JBBRHH010000592.1:0-3711 GCA_038222915.1 Tepidisphaerales bacterium | reverse complement strand
TAAACGTGGCAGTGTCCTGGGGGCGGGGATTATTGCCAATTGGGGGTTTGGGGAAAATTATCCAAGTTATCCGGGTGCCGCTCCGATCAATAGTAATGACAATGGTCGGGGTGAACTTAGCTGGAGTGATGAATGCTTCTCGCTGAAAAAACCAGAATAGACGGGTTCGAACGAGGACTGTCCGGCATCGAACGCCGCCGCGGACTGCGGATCCGGCAGATGCGGCCGATCAAGATCTTCGAACCGATGGTGTCGCGGTACTTTGGGGGTCAGACGGAAGATATTAGTACCACTGGACTTAAGATTGAGCTTTCGGCCGGCACGCTGATCCGGCCGGGGAAGTTTTTGAATATTCATGTGGGGTCGAACGGCGTGGGCGAGTCGCTGGCGAATCGCCGGCAGATGATGCCGGCGCGGGTGGTCTGGGTGGACCGCAGCCAGTCGGAATCGACGGGCAAATGCATGGCGGGCGTGGAGTTTCTGGCCAGTGTCGCGGCGCGTCGGGATGCTGCCTAGAATTAGCTGGCCTATAACAAAACAATGGGCCGACGCTTCGGTAATTTGCCGGAGTTGTTGGCCTACCGGAGACGCAGGGCAGTCGGATGAGATCCGACTGCCTTGCTTGATTTTAGTGCTGAGGGATGAGGGATGTGGGCTTTCTAGTTCTGTTGTTTTTTGCCGGTGTGCGTAGATCCTTCAGTCGCTGTCGCTCCATCAGGATGAAGTCTTGACAGGGGTGGGGGATGGTTCAATACTGGCTCGATTACTCTAGGAGACGCAACCGTTGACACGCCTTTTACTCCTTGCCGGCCTTTGCCTTGCTGTTTCGGGATGTCCCGATAGCGCGCCTGCGCCGCATGAAGGGCCAGAGGTTCGGCAGTTGTCGAATGCGCCGCCGGCACCTGCGCCGCCGGTGGGGAAGAACGATGTCGTGGCGACGGTGAATGGGCTGCCGATCACGATGGATGAACTGAGCCGGCCGCTGGTGAACAACTATGGCTTGGATGTATTGATCAATCTCATGCAGTTTGAGATGGCTCGGAATAAGGCGAAGGAACTGCAACTGACGGTGACGCCGGACGATTTGAAGCAGGAGTTGAACAAGTCGCTGACGATGTTGCTCAAGTCGACGAAGGAGGGGGATTTTGAGGCGATGATCTCCCAGCTTTTGCAGCAGATGCACATCACGCGGGCGGCGTTTGATGTGTGGGTGCAGACCAACGCTTATCTGCGGAAGATTCTTGAGCCGCAGTTGAAGAATGCGATTACCGAGCAGAACCTGCACGATGCGTTTGATCTGCTATATGGGGCGACGGTGCGGGTGCGGCATATTCAGTGCCATAACCTGCAGGAGATCGCGGAGGTGCAGCGGCAGTTGCAGTCCGGCAAGCCATTTGAGGAGGTTGCCAGGACGCTAAGCACGGATGGGCGCAGCGCGGCGCTGGGTGGATTGCTGCCGCCGTTCAGTTTGCAGGCGCAGTCGCGGTCGAAGGCGTTTAAGGATGAGGCATTTCGACTGAAGGTGGGGGAGGTGTCGGGGGCGATTCAATCGGGCGATGCTTATCATGTGATCAAGATGGAGGAGAAGATTTCGCCGACCGCGGTGAAGTTTGAGGATCCGGAGATCAAGGGCGTGGTGCGGGAATGGGTGGCGAACACGATCATGTTTACCGCGATGCAGCAGTTGCGGAGCAGCTTTGCGGATTCGGCGCGGGATCATATTGATATTCGCGATCCTGTGCTGAAGGAGCAGTATCAGCAGAAGATCGATCAGCACGAGACGAAGATCAAGGACCACGACGCGGCGCTGAAGCAGATTGAAATTGACAACAAGAATGCGACGACGCGGGCTGCGAGCCAGCCTTCGACGCTGCCAGCACTTCCCACGACACGCACTACGACCAGTGCGCCGGCGACGGCTCCGCAGGTCGGACGGCCGCCAGCTACCTTGCCCGGCCACTGAATAGGCCGGGCCATTTCCGATATAGTCTGTGTGCGACGCGCCGGCCTTTGGGCGCGCGATTGAATTCATCGAAATTTCGTCCGACAAGAACGAGTGACTTATGAAAGACCAGCCTGTGAAAATTGAAGTATCTTCCCGCATCTCCCGTTTGCCTCCATACCTGTTCGCCCGCATCAACAAGATGAAGTATGAGAAGCGCGTGGCGGGGATTGATATCATTGACCTGGGGATGGGAAATCCGACCGATCCGACGCCTGAGGTGGTGGTGCAGAAACTGGCCGAGGCGGCGCGTGATCCGCGCAACCATCGGTACAGCGTGAGCAACGGCATCGCGGGTTTGCGGCGGGAGTGTGCCAAGAAGTATCAGCAGAAATATGGCGTGGAACTCGATCCGGAGACGGAGGTGATTGCCACCATCGGTTCGAAGGAAGGGTTCTCGCATTTATGTCTGGCGATGCTTGGGCCGGGCGATACGGCGATCGTGCCGGACCCGGCGTTTCCGATTCATCTTTATGCGCCGGCGATGGCCGGGGCGAACGCGATCCGGGTTCCACTGGGGAACGACCAGGCATTTCTGGATCGCGTGGAGATGATGATTGAGGGTTTGTATCCGACGCCGAAGCTGTTGATTTTGAATTATCCCCACAATCCGACAGCGATGACGATTGAGGCGGGCTTCTGGGAGCGCGCTATCGCGCTCTGCCGGCGGCACAACATCATGATCATCAGCGACTTTGCCTATGGCGAGGTTTGTTTTGATGGGTATCAAGCGCCGAGTTTCCTGGCGGCCGAAGGGGCGAAGGATCTGGGTGTTGAGTTCACGACGATGAGCAAGACTTACAACATGGCCGGCTGGCGCGTTGGGTTTTGTGCCGGCAATGCGGAGATGGTGAAGGCGCTGGCGACGATCAAGGGGTATTACGACTATGGGATGTTTGCGCCGATTCAGATTGCCGGCGTGATCGCGATGCGCGAGTGCGAGGAGTTTGCCACGCAGCAGGCGAAGATTTACGAGAAGCGGCGCGATGAAGTGTGCCGCGGCCTCGACAAGCTGGGATGGACGTATGAGAAGCCGCGGGCGAGCATGTTTGTCTGGGCGAAGATCAAGCCGGCACATTTGAAGGGGCAGGACACGATTGATTTCTGTCTGCGGATGATGGATGAGGCCGAGGTGGCGCTTGCGCCGGGCCTGGCGTTTGGTGAGAATGGCGAGGGGTTTGTACGGATCGCGGTGGTGGAGAATGAACAGCGTCTGCGGCAGGCAATGCGGAATCTGGAGCGGGCGCTTGTGCCGCGCCAGCCGAAGGCTAAGCGGCAGACGGTGAAGAGCTAGTCTTCCTTGCCGAAGCTCGAAGTTTGGAAATAAAAAAGCCCCTCAACGGTGATGCCGTTGAGGGGCGATTTTGTTGGGAAATATGTTTAGCGGCCGCGGCCTTGTTTTCCGCCGCCACCTCCGCCTTTGCTGTCGTTGGAGCGTTCGACGCGGCGGGAGTTGTCGGGACGTGCTTCGGCTTTCGGGGCGGCTTTTGGGGATCGGTCGACGTGCGATTCTTCGACGCGTTTTGGCTCGGCGACGCGGCGTGGTTCTTCAGCACGCCGGGGCTCGATGACCTTGCGTGGTTCTTCGACGCGCCGGGGTTCCTGGACGTGCTTCGATTCGGTTGCCACGTGTTGGTGCTGGATGTCGGTGTGCGCTTCGACTCGCTTTGGCGTTGAGATATTGTCGGATTGGCGGGAGTGGCTGGCCG
>JBBRHH010000591.1:0-3715 GCA_038222915.1 Tepidisphaerales bacterium | reverse complement strand
CCTCTTCGAGTTTCCGGGCCTCGGTTTGGATTTCGCCCCTCTCTTTGTCGTAGCGCTCCATATTGGCGGCGTATTTATTCACAGCGGCGGGGCCCGCTGAAAGCGCCGCCATCACGTCCCGGGCAATATCCGATTCGTAGCGCCGGATATCCTTCGCCTGATAGTAGGACCACTGGTCGGAAGCCTTTTGCTGGTTGAGCAACTCTTCCGTGGTGAGAATATGACCCGCCACCGAGACGATCGCCATCACTGCCGCCATCACCGCCATGGTGAGCGCCACTTTGCGATCAAACGGCTCTTTGGCATGTTCGGCGTGTTCCTGCAGTTCTTCTTCGACGGACATAAACGCTGCTCCTGGCCTGGCGTATCTGGGATACGCATGACACTAGTATCGCCCGGAAAAGCACGCTGCTCGAGATCGTGAACCTCTCCATAGCTTCGGTTTCCCGCAACTTGTTACAATGGAGAGTTTGCGACAGTTCTGGAGGATGAGTGAGACCTACCAACACGGACGACCCGAATTACTACCACAAGGTCGTCGATTGCCAGTGGGCCTGTCCCGCGCATACCAACGTCCCGGAATATATCCGGATGATTGCGCAAGGCCGCTATACCGATGCCTACATGCTGAATCGGGAATCGAATGTGTTTCCCGGGATTCTCGGCCGCACTTGCGACCGTCCTTGTGAACCCGCCTGCCGCCGCACCCGCTTGGATGGCAAGCCCGTGGCGATCTGCCGCCTGAAGCGCGTCGCCGCCGATCAAAAAGGGGACGTGACCGGCTTGTTGCCGCAGGCTCCTCGCGACAAAAATGGCAAACGCGTGGCTTGTGTCGGAGCCGGCCCGGCCTCGCTCACCGTCGCCAACGATTTAATGCCTATAGGCTACGAGGTCACGATCTTCGAGAAGTACGACAAACCCGGCGGCTTGATGCGGACCAACATTCCGTCGTTCCGCCTGCCGGAGAGCGTGCTGAAGTTTGAAACCGACGCCATCTTGGACATGGGCGTCGACATTCGCTATAACTCGCCGGTCAACAGTATGCAGGATCTGCTGGGCCAGGGATTCGATGCCGTGTTCGTCGGCAGCGGAGCGCCCCGCGGCAAGGATCTCGAAATTCCCGGCCGCCACGATACGGACCGCATTCACATCGGCATTGATTGGCTGGAGTCGATCACCTTCGGTCACGTCGATTCCATCGGCGAAAACGTTCTGATCATCGGCGTAGGCAACACCGCGATGGATTGCTGCCGCTCTTCCCGACGTTTGGGCGGCAAGAATATCAAAGTGATGGCGCGCCGGCCCCGAGGATACTTCAAAGCGTCTCCCTGGGAACTGGAAGACGCCGAGGAAGAAGGCATCGAGATCGTGATCAACCACGCACCCAAGCGGTTCGTGATCGAAAACGGCGTTCTCAAGGGCATGGAGTTCGATCGACTGGAGTGGGACGCAGTCGCGGCAAAATCCCGCATCCTCGACACGATATTCCTGCCCGCCGACGATGTGATCCTGGCCATTGGGCAAGAGAACGCATTTCCCTGGATCGAGCGCGACCTCGGTATCGAGTTCGACAAGTGGGAAATGCCGGTGGTCGACGAAAAGACCACGCAATGCACCCGCCCCGGCGTTTTCTTCGGCGGTGACGCGGCCTGGGGACCCAAGAACATCATCTGGGCGGTGGCCCATGGGCATGAGGCGGCGATTTCCATGCATCATCATTGCCACGGGATTCCGGCCACCGAGCGGCCGCCTGCTGGTATGAACCTGATCAGCCAGAAGATGGGAATCAGCGAGTGGAGCTATCACAACGACTACAACCCGGCAGCTCGCCAGAAGATGAAGCACGTCGATCTGGTGTATCGATTCGAGCAACTGAATGTCGAAGTAGAACTTGGCTTCAACGCAGAGCAGACCGCGCGCGAAGTGCAGCGGTGCCTCAACTGCGACGTGGAAACGGTCTTCACGCCGGCCAAGTGCATCGAGTGCGACGCCTGCGTGGACGTCTGCCCGCTTTTGTGCCTCACTATTACGCGCGACGGCGAGGATGCCGACATTCGACAACGCCTTTCGGCCCCTGCCATCAATCCCGATCAAGCCCTGTTCGCTTCGCCTCCGCTGCCGCAAACCGGCCGGCTGATGCTCAAGGACGAAGATCTCTGCGTTCACTGCGGCCTCTGTGCGGAGCGTTGTCCTACCGCGGCCTGGGACATGCAAAAATTCGAACTGCAGATTTCCTACGCAGGGAATGCGATTGCGGAACCCGCACTGTCGCACGCGGGATAATTAAAGAAAGAATAAGGACAGAATTGTGCATCAGCTTCTCCGCACCCGAGTGAACGATTTCGCCCTGAAACTGGCTAACGTGAATGGAACCGGCTCGGCGAGCGCCAATGGCCTGCTCATGCAGGCGATCTTTCGCATGGGCATTCCCGTCTCCGGCAAAAACCTGTTTCCATCCAACATCCAGGGTCTTCCGACTTGGTACGAGATCCGGGTCAATAAAGAAGGCTATACGGCGCGTGCGCTGGATTACGACTTGATGGTCGCGATGAATTCGCAGACTTACGCTCAGGACGTCGCCGAAGTTCGCGAAGGTGGCTACTTGCTCTACGATTCCACCTGGCCGCTGGACGCGAAGCTGATTCGCGAGGACGTGAATTACCTGGGCGTTCCGTTTTCGAAGATGTGTAACGAGACCTTTCAGGATGCGCGCGAGCGGATTCTGATGAAGAACATCGCGTACGCCGGCGCGCTGGTCGCTCTCCTGGATGTCGACATGGCCGTGGTTGAGCAGTTGCTTGACGAAAAATATTCGGCGAAGAAGGCTCTGCGCGAGTCCAACTCCAAAGCTCTGCGCCTGGGCTACGATTACGCCCAGACTCATCTGCAATGTCCCCTGCCGTTTCAGCTGGAAAAGATGAATGCCAACGGCGACAAGATTTTGATCGACGGCAACACCGCAGCCGCCCTAGGGTGCGTGTATGCGGGCGCAACCGTGGCCGCCTGGTATCCGATCACGCCGTCTACGTCCTGCATGGACGCTTTCAAGGAATTCTGCGAAAAGTACCGTAAAGACCCGGAGACTGGCGATAACAACTACTGCATTCTGCAGGCCGAGGATGAGTTGGGCGCCATCGGCATGGTGATCGGAGCTTCCTGGAACGGCGCGCGGGCGTTTACTTCCACTTCGGGTCCCGGCATTTCGCTGATGAACGAATTGCTGGGCCTGGCCTATTACGCTGAAATTCCCGCCGTGATCATCGACGTGCAACGGGTCGGGCCATCCACGGGGATGCCTACCCGCACGCAGCAAGGCGACTTGATGGAAGCGGCCTATGCCTCGCATGGCGACACCAAGCACATTTTGCTGTTTCCCTCCAGCCCCGCCGAATGTTTCGAGTTCGCTCCTAAAGCCTTTGATTTGGCGGAGCGGTTTCAGACTCCGGTGTTCCTGATGACCGATCTAGACATCGGCATGAACGACTGGGTGGTGCCTCGGTTCACCTGGGACGGAAGCTACCAAGCCGATCGCGGCCGGGTATTGAGCGCCGAGCAGGTCGGCCAAATGGCCAAATTCCAGCGGTATTATCCGGAGGACGAAAACTTTGTAGCGGCCCGGACTCTTCCCGGCGTCCACTCGAAAGGCGCCTTCTTTATCCGCGGCTCAGGTCACAACAAGTATGGTGGATACACCGAGACTCCGTCCGAATATCAA
>JBBRHH010000590.1:0-3725 GCA_038222915.1 Tepidisphaerales bacterium | reverse complement strand
CAAATTCACCAACAGCGCCAGACGCCATCATCGCCCGGGGCGCACCACTCCGCGAAGAAATATGCACCAACCGACCCCACCAACTTACTGATCACTCCCAAAATAAATCGTCGGCTCCCCGACCACCCCACCCTCCTTCATCAACTTCTGCCTCTCCGGCATCGCCATCGCCGCCTTCGCCTCGGCCACACTTTTGATCTTGAACACGAGGTAAACCATGTTCGGGTCGTCAATCCCCCGGCCCATCACGATATCACCCAATCCATCCTTCTTCCGCGTGGCCGGCCCCTCTGAGTCGAACACCTTAACCCACGCGTCAAAGTCTTTCACCTTGCTGATCACTTCCGCGTAATCGCATTTCCCGCCGTCCGCAAACCGCAGCACACGAACAAACTTGATGTCCGGCGCAGACGAAACGCCACCCTTCTGCATCACCTCTTTAAGCCGCGGATTTGCGCCGAACGCTTTGGCCTTCTGCACATCATCGATGACCGTCGGGATCTCGACATCATTCGCATTCTCCATTCCACGCGCCACGCCAACGGCATGCACACCGGCCGCTTCCCTGAACGAACCGTCGGCATCATAGATGGGCTTCCATTTGCCGTAGTCGGCCACCGTATGGCGAATGATCATCGCATCAAACGGCGCGGTCGGCGCCGGTCCAACGTCTGCAGTTGATTTGTGGGACAAATTGCAACCAACCAGCAGCCCCAGGCCAACCAAAATGGCAAAGTTGCCAATTGGCCTGAATACCGACATCAATGCGTGGTTGTTAAACGTCGTCATGAAAGCCTGCTTCCCGGGTAAAAAGATGTGTCGCGTAGCGTATGCCTAACGATAAATGTCTCGGGCGAACGATACCTGTCGACCTGTGCACAGGCAAGGTGTTCCACAAGCTCCGGCAAATCGCGCCGCACAAACAACGCAGCGTCAGCCGCCGCGAAGCATTCCGCCGGAGAGCAATCGTTGCACCCATTCGCTCGTCGCCCAATCCAAAACCGACTTGCCTCGCGCATCCTTCATCGTCGGGCTCACCTTATGCGCGAGCATCAACTCGATGATCCGTCGCTGGGCCGCCTTCGCCGCTGCATCACCGCTTCCACCCCGTCCCGTATTCTGCACGGCCAGGTGAAATGCCGTAGCCCCCGGACGATTTCGCGCCGTCGGATCAGAACCAGCCAGAAGAAGACATTCGACGGCCGCCGCACTCCGCGTCCGCACCGCGCGATGCAGCGCCGTCGCGCCGTTCTTATCAACGGCCTCAAGATCAGCTCCCGCATCCAGCAAACAGCGAATCGTCTTCACCTGTGCCGCCGGACTAAAGTACTCACTCTGAAAGCCATCAGCCGCATAATGCAGCGGCCGAGACCGACGATGATTGCAAGCCGAATTGGGATCGGCGCCGCCCGCCAGCAGCATCCGACCGATCACCACCCGGTGGCCGGCAGCCGCCAAATGCAGCGCAGTGTCGTTTGCATAAAGCCAATGAACAAACGTCGATTCATAAAGCCTCGCCCGATCCACCACGGCCGTGGATAAACGAGGATCTTTCTGAATCAATTTCCTGGCGCTGACACGGTCATCATGAAGAATTGCGGTCAACAGGCCTTCCAAACCAGCCTCTCCCCCGGCGAATCCATCCTTTGCTGTTTGAGATTTCATTGAAGGCACCTCAAGTGACCAAACTCAAGTATCCGCATAAACCTGCACGCAGCCCGCCCGTCAGTGAAACGGCCGCACCTCGACCTGTGCCCGACAGGCAACGGCTGCCTTGCGCCCCCATGCCACCGCCTCATCCAGATCAGCGGCGTCCAGCACCCAAAAGCCGCCCACATGCTCGCATGGTGAACCACATGCACTTTCGAGATACAGTTGTAATCCGACACCGCTGCTTCAAAATATTACCTAATCACCGCCGACCGCTTCAACTGCATCTCATCAAATCGAAGTGACAGAACTTGAACCCGGCGTCGCAGGAACAATAAACCCCTCCGCGCTTATTGCATTCGCCCGGGCCCCACCTGGTGACGGTACCCCGTCACTTAATACCGATCTCCCACTCCCAGAAAACAACCGACCGTTCAAAAACCCAAAGCCCCGACATCCACACACCCACTGCCCGGCATCACGGCCACCCCTCCCAATACGGCCCTTATTCAAAACTAAAACGATTCAACAACCGACGCCCCGCCGCTTCGCTAACGACCCAACCAACCCTTCTCTATCCTCCAGCCACTCGCGACAACTGCCAGCTACGACGCAAACGTCGCTTCAATATCCCGCGGTATGCATCGAGAGTTCAGTTTGCCGGCGAGCGCCTCGAATAAGAATTGTGTCATCGGCATGGCGAATTCCTCGTTCCCTGTGTGACGACCGATGATGACTACAGTCCAGTGGCCGGAAAGCCCGCGCGTCGACCAGCAGAAGATGTCGCTATCGATAGAGATCCCCCAGGGCAGCAAACCATCCGGCTCATAAAAGAGTGGAAACGGTACTTCGTCCGGGAGCTGGCGCTTGATCGCCCGCAACCCCGCCAAGGATCGAAATCCCGCGACGAGCAGATTCTGATGAGGGTTCGACGCGAACGCATTCAGGATCCGTAGCAGCCCGTGGTGAAAGTCCCGCGCGGCCAAGCGCCGCGGATTTGTTGCGGGATCGAGGCGACGAAATGATCGAGTATTAGAAGGAAATACGCGGAATTTCGGCAACGAAGAGCCCGCGACAAAGACGCAAGATTGGCCCGCGCGACTTTTGCCACGGGCTGTTAGCCAACCCCCGATCGTGCCGGTGCCGTACAACTCGATGAACTTCATGTAATCGCCCGGCAATACTTCGCCAATGCGCCGGCCGACGTCACCCCAGCCAACCGTGCTTCCCACTTCGCGCGGGGCAATCGGCGTCTTCAAAACTGTAAGCAGCGGATCGATAACCATGATTGCCGATGAAAACAACCCAGGATAATACTGCGCCCGCGCACGCTAATAAACTGCTCTATCATCCAGCAAAAAAACCCTCCAGTTTTCAGTTGACACAAACCTAACACACAACGTACAATCCCACCAGCAGCGGAAAGGTGAGCGATGTAAAAACCCTCACCCGCCGCCGCCGGCCAACAAACGTCGCCGGCACAACACGAGAGAGTGAGCGGGGTCCACCATGATCAGGGAAAATCCATCCACGCACCAAAGCAACCGATTCGCCGCGCCGCGCCTCATCCCCGTCGAGTTTCCAGTCTCAAGTTTCATGTCTCAAGCCCCCCGTCGTTTCAGGGCGATTCGAGGGTCAAAACGGGGAGAATTTACGTCGGTTTGGGGAGATTCAGGGGAGGTTGGAGGCCCCCTTCGATACCGCTTTGGGGACGCTTATTTTCACGAATTCTGCGATAAACCCTTGTCAATCCTCACCTCCCCATTTTCAACTCAAAATCGGCGCACAAAAAACACCAATACCCACCCCACGTTCAGCCCCTCAAACCTCCACTCCATTCTCCGCGCATGCTCCCCCACGCCTAAGAGTCTCCGCGGTGAATCTTCCCACTCCCTCCTCCCAAGCTGCCGGCGGCCTGCTTTTCTGCCCCGTCGCTTTAGCGTCGTTTCAGAGTCAAGACCGGTCGGTTCCAAGTCGGTTCAAGGTCGTTTGTGTGACGGTTCAGGGTCGGTTCTATGTCGCTTTGGGGACGCTTATTTTCAACAATTCCGCGATAAACCCTTATCAATCCTCAC
>JBBRHH010000589.1:0-3731 GCA_038222915.1 Tepidisphaerales bacterium | reverse complement strand
ATCGCCACGCCGCGACAGCTTTTGACAGGTCTGATGCGCTGGGCGCGAGCCGATGCGCCGTTAAAAGACGAGGAGCCATGGCCAACCCTCTACCAATGGCTCGCGCAACATCCGGCCGAGAACAGCCCGATCGACTCACTTCGATTTCGGGTGTGGAAGGCGCTCAGTTATGCGAATAATGCAAAGCTTTCTCCGTCAATTGCCGCGAAACTCTTTCCCAATCCACTGCCCGCGACTGCCGCTCAGCTTGAGGCGTTTGCAACCTGCCAATTCAAGCACTTTGCCGCCTACGGCTTGAAGCTCACCGAGCGCGACGAAAACGATGATCCAACCTTCCTCGACCTGGACAACATTTATCACAGAATATTGGAGCGGATCGTCGAACAATTGATCCGCCGCAAGAAAGATTTCAGCTCCCTGAGTGCTCAGGAAGGGCAGCGGCTGGTGCGAACTTACGCGCAGCAGATCGGCGAATCGTTGCGGGGCGAGTTGATGCTCTCGACCGCACGTAACCGCTACCTTTTGTCACACATCGAAAAGACCCTGGAAGCGGTCATCGCCCACCAGAAGGCGCTGGCGGAGCGCGGACTATTTCGCCCGGCACACGTGAATCTGACTTTTGGCGACGAGCAGCACGGCCTTCCTGCATTGCAGTTGACCACTCCAACCGGCCGCGAGCTTCAATTGCACGGCCACATCGATCGCGTGGACATCCTCGCCGACGAGGCCGCTTTCGCCGTGATGGATTATCGCCTGTCTCAAAACGATTTAAGCCTCGGCAAGGCCGAGCAGGGACTGGCGCTGCGGCTCGTGACATATCTCCTCGTCCTGCAGGCGCACGGTGAGAAGCTCGCAGGCCGGAAGTTGACGCCGGCAGCCGCGTTTTATGTGCGGCTGCTGCGGCAGATCGGGACGGTCGATCATCCAGCCGATGCGTTAGATCCGTCGTCGCCCGAGTTTCATCTGAAGTCGAAGCCGCGCGGGATCATGGATGCGCGCTTTGTCCAGGCCTTCGATCGCGACTTGGCGGTTGGCAGCTCGCAGGCGATTCAAGCGTATTTGAAGAAAGACGGCACGTTCAGCGAGAAGTTATCCGACACAGCCGCTCCCACGGAATTTCACGCGCTGCTCGCCATGGTGGAAGAGCGCATGGGTGCGCTGGCGGATCAGATCCTCGATGGGGAGATCGCCCTCAATCCGTACAAGATCGGCACGAATTCGCCTTGCCCGAAATGCGGGCTGCGCGACGTTTGCCGGTTTGATCCGGGATTGAATCGATATCACTACCTGAACATCGCTTCGCGCGAGCAGGTGCTGGAAAAGCTGCGCGGGTAACGGCTTATTCCACCGTCACGCTCTTCGCGAGATTGCGCGGCTTGTCCACGTTACAGCCGCGGGCGACGGCCGCGTGATACGCCAGCAACTGAAGCGGCACCACACTGAGCATCGGCTGGAGCGGTTCGAGTGTGTTGGGCACGTGAATGACGTGATCCGAATAGCGTCGAATGTCGTCATCGCCCTCGGTGGCCACGGCAATCACCTTGCCGCCGCGGGCCCGCACCTCTTCAATATTGCTGATGACCTTGTCGTACTGCACGCCCTTGGTCGCGATGAAAACCACCGGCATGCCGTCGTTGATCAAAGCAATCGGGCCGTGTTTCATCTCGGCGGCCGGCATGCCCTCGGCATGGATATAGCTGATTTCCTTCAGTTTCAGTGCGCCCTCGAGCGCGACTGGATAATGATAACCCCGGCCCAGGAAGAGCCAGTTTTCGCGCTCGCAGAATTCGTTCGCGATGCTCTTCACCAATTCGCTCTGATTGAGCACGCTCTGCATCTGCTCCGGAATGGCGCATAGGCCATCGATCATTTCCGACGTTTGCGCCTGGCTCATGAATTTGCGTCGCCCGATGAACAGGCTGAGCATGGTCAGCACGCAGATCTGACACGTAAACGCCTTGGTGCTCGCGACGCCGATTTCCGGGCCGGCGTGCAGATAGACGCCCGCGTCGGTTTCACGCGCGATGGTTGAACCGACAACATTCACAACACCAATCGCGGTTGCGCCCTTCTCGCGTGCTTCACGCAAGGCCGCGAGCGTGTCGGCCGTCTCACCCGACTGGCTGATGGCAACGACAACCGTTCCCTCTTCGACGATGGGATTGCGATACCGAAATTCCGAAGCGTACGTGCATTCGGTGACGACCTTCGCCAAGTCTTCCATGAGATAATCGCCCACCAGCCCTGCGTGCCAGGCGGTGCCCTGGCCGGTGAGAATGATCCGGCGGGCCTTAACCAGTTCCTTGGTGAAATCGCCTACGCCGCCCAGGACAATCCGTCCTTCGCGCTGCTCGGCCCGGCCGCGGAGGCAGTTCTTGATCGATGTGGGCTGCTCAAAGATTTCCTTGAGCATGTAGTGTTCGTAATCGCCCAGTTCGTACTCTTCGAGCTTGTTTTCCAACTGCGAGATGACCGGATTGATTTCGATGTCGTCAATCGTGCTGGTGCGAAACGATTCCGGCTTCAGCACGGCCATCTCGTTGTCATTCAGATAGATGACCTGCGTGGTGTGCTCGACGATGGCGCTGGCATCGGACGCGACGATGTATTCGTTCTGGCCAACGCCGATGATCAGCGGGCTGCCCTTGCGCGCGACGACTAGCGTTTCCGGTTCATCTTTGCAGATGACCGCGATGCCGTAGGTTCCTTCCACTTCATGCAGTGCGGCCTGCACGGCACGCTGCAGAAGCGAGGTGCCGTTCACCGGCTCAGTACCCGCCTTAAGCTGCGTATACAGATCGCCGATCAGCACCGCCAGCACTTCCGTGTCGGTCTGGCTCGAGAAGGTGTAACCCTTGTCGGTCAGAAGTTTCTTCAGGACATTGAAATTTTCGATGATGCCGTTGTGAACTAGCGCGATGTGGCCCTTGTTGTCGGTGTGCGGGTGGGCGTTTATTTCGGTGGGCGCACCATGCGTCGCCCAGCGTGTGTGCGCCATTCCGAGAGATGCCGGTGGAAGCGGGTTGACCTTTTCGATCGAATCTTCCAGGACGCTGATCCGGCCAACCGCGCGCCGAATGGTCAGGTTCCCCTTCTTGTCGACAACCGCAATCCCGGCCGAGTCATAGCCCCGATACTCCAGCCGCTTGAGCCCTTCGATAAGCATAGGCTGGGCGATTTTTCGACCTACGTAAGCAACAATTCCGCACATGATCAAACCTCCAAAGTACAGCGCGTCGTCCGGGAGCCTCTAAGGTATGCCAGTAATGGCGGGGAAACTCCGTCTTCATTTATCGGCCAAAATCCGTGGCCAGTTGGCGAAGTTGATTCGCTAAAAGTGTATCCAAGCGGCGCGCAGAGGCAACGCGGCCATGGGAAATCGCCCGCCATGCTGTGTAAGAGGCGTTTGCGACGGGAGTTGTATGGGACGTGCGCAGAAAAACAGCGCCGTCAGATTCAGGTGTGCGATTGAGCCCGGCCGGCATAAAAGCGCCGGCCGCGCCGGCGCGCCCTATTCGTCATGCTTTTCGCGGACGTGGGCTGCGAGATTGGAGACGGGCTGGCCGCACATCGGGCAGGTCACGCCGCCACCTTTGCCCTGGCCGCCGCGCTGGCCGCCTTGGAAGCGCTGTTGACCATAGCCACCGCGCTGGCCGCCTGGTTTCTGGAATTTTCCACCGCCGCCGCCACCTCCGCCGTGGCCGCCCCCACCACCGCCACCCCCATGTGCA
>JBBRHH010000588.1:0-3732 GCA_038222915.1 Tepidisphaerales bacterium | reverse complement strand
TCTTCCCTGGTCGCCGCGCCGAAGACTTCCCACGTCACAGTCACCCGTGTTCGATCCGGCCCCTCCGCCGACAAATTCACCGTCGTCAGCATCGTTTCCGGCCAGGTCGGCGCCATCGGATGCCGCGACACCTTCTCGTTCTCATCGCAAAATTGTTGCGTGTAGACAATGCGGCCGGGCTTTTCAATCTCCAGGTATTTTGCCCCTCCATACATCTTGATTCCGTTGCCCGACATGAAATAGAAGGTGCTCCCGCCGGGTTTGATGTCCGATCTCATGAATTCCATCGTGAACCCGGTCGGCGCAAGCCACTTGGAAAAGTGGGCTGGGTTCGTCCACATGTCGAACATAACCTCCAGCGGCGCATCAAAGCTTCGATTGATAACGAACTTGTCTTTGCCGGAAGATTCCTTCTCCATGTACTCCGCCAGACGGTCCCACGTCGAGTCGCCGCCGGCCTTCTTGATGAACTTGCGTGACTCTTCCGCCGCCTCCGGAGTGGCGAATGTCAGGCTCAACTCCATTTTTGTTTTGCCTTTGACTTCGGAAAAGAGAGCGGTGACACGGAACATGGGAGGCTGATCGTCGTTGCCGCCGTGGTCATAGACAAGCTTGGCGTTCTCTTCGACCTCGAAGTACACCGTCTTGTTGGGGTAATCGACCCCATCCGGGCCGTGCATGGTGTAATTCCAATGTCCGCCGGGCCGAAGATCCTTGCTGTGTGTCGTGAGCGTAAAACCGCGCGGTCCCCACCATTGCGCCACCTGTTTTGGATCGGTCCATGCCTCCCACACCGCCTTCACCGGCGCATCGTACACCCGCGTGATCCTTATCTCGTTGGACTTAGCTTTTGCGGCCATGGTGTTTTCCTTTCGTGTGTTTCTTTGAAGTGACAGTTTTCAAATATTCGTCGAGTCGCTCAAAGCTTTCTTCCCAAAACGCTCGATACTGGTCCATCCACTTGGCGACGTCCTTAAACCCGTCCGCATTCAGTTTGCACGGGCGCCATTGTGCCTCCCTCGTCTTGGTGATCAGGCCGGCCTTCTCCAGAACCTGCAGGTGCTTGGTAATCGCCGGCAGGCTCATCTCGTTCAGAAAAGGCTTGGCCAGATCGGAAACGCTGGCCTCTCCCCGGGTGAGCCGCGCGAGCATGGCGCGTCGGGTTGAATCCGCAAGCGCCGCAAATGTCTGGTCAAGGTTGGCGTGCATTAGTAATACACCAATAAGTTAATTAACTTGTGAGTTAAATATAAACCAGGCCCCGTCCGGGTGCAAGTCCGAAAATGTGAGGTCTTCGATTCGCCGATCCTGGAGCTCAACCATGGACCTCCACCCCGCAACCGCACTACCATATCGGCGCGTCGCTCCGCCCGATCTGCCCCCTCACGCGAAAGGAGCTCCAATGCTCCGACTTTCCCATGCGGTGCTCTGCGTCTTCGCCCTCCTTCCAATGATCGCAGTCGCTGCAGGCCCTGACGCCGAAGCCGTCCCCGACGAAGGTGCAACTCGCAAACACATTGACGCCCTCATTTCCAGCGCCGGTAAAAACCCGATCACGCTCGGCCTCGTCCAGCAAACCATCGATCTCTCCATCAGCTTCGGCGCCCCGTCTTTCAATGCCGGTGATCGCGCCGGCTGCGCGCGGTTCTACATGAAAACGGCCGAGTCGCTCGCTGCCGCGTTCCCTGCCGATCACCCCGCCACGGAAAGTGCCCGCCACGCTTTAAATGATCTCAAGGCCGCCTTCGACCGTGCCAAACGCGCCGCAGATGATGAAGGGCGTGCGTGGGCCATGCGATTCGCATTCGACAAGACGCAGCTCGCCACTCTGATGCAGGCCACCCGCACCGATGGCCTGATCGACCTCGGGAATGAATACCTGAAGCGCGGCCAGTCCGATGAGGCGGTCGATGCGTATCAAACCGCCGTCGCCTCCCTGCATGAACTGGACGGCGAACCGGTGGCCATCATCCCCATCAGTTGCCGCTACGCGCCGCTCGGCGCCGGAAACGCGCTCTTCGTTCAAAAAAAGTACAAGGAGGCGTCCGACTCCATTCTCGCCGGCCTCGCCTACATCCCCCAATGGCCGGCCGTGAAGCAGGACCTCCGCAGCCTCTACCGCGATCCGGCCGATTACGAATCCGTCATGGAAGACCTGCAGGCCCAATCCAGGCAATCCCCCGACGACGCCGCGCTGCACTTTCTGCTCGGCTATCAATACCACTTCACCGGCAAGAAGTCGGCCGCGAAGGAGCAGTTCCAGCGCGTCCTCGAGTTGGACTCCAAACACGCAGGCGCAAAAATTTTCCTCAATCCAGTCGATCCGAAGTTGCTGGAAGAAGTGCAGTCCGAATCAGAGCCGGCCCCAAAGCTCGCGAAGCATCCCAAAGGCAGCGGCCTGTAATTCGAATCGTCACTGCAATCGCTTGCGTTTCAAGCCGGCCTTGACCAGCGCATTCTCAATTTTCGTCAGTGTTCGAATAGTCGGCACGGTAACGCCGCGTTCGGCCCGATTTAAAATCTCCACTCGAATTCCGGCCGCCTCAGCCAGTTCCTTCTGCGACATCCCAACAGTCTCGCGATCTCGAACAATATTGCGTGCAATGGCGGCCTCAATAGCCGGAAGCGCCGGATAGTTGCCGCTCGCCGACTTACTGGGCAATCGCGAATCGCCTTTGATCATTCGCCGATATTCATTTTCGGGAACGAGGACGTACTTCTTCTTTTCGATGACGATCGTGTTCAACATGGTTGCTCCACTCAGTCGTAGATGTCGCCCCGGTATCCAATTTTCCAAACGGTCACGAGGTCGGTCACCTTCGTGTAACGGAAAATGACCCTGTAGTCGCCCGTACGAATTCGGAAGTTACCTCTCAGGCTTCCACGCAACGGCTTGGCGCCACTGACATTTGGCCAATTAGCCAAACGTATAATGACGTTTCTAATTCGCAATTGAATAGGCAGGGGCACGCTCGCAATTTGGTCCAGCGCTTCGGGTGTGACCTCCACCTGTGCCATGCAGAATATCCTATGAGATTGACTAATTAAGTCAATTGGAAAATTGCGTGAGAACGCAATGAGCAGCGGCCTCTAAGCCGCACTCGCCGACGCTGCCGTTGGGTCCGCGTCCGCCTCATCGCGCGCATTGTCGATCTCCGATTTCTCGGCGTCCGTTGGCGCGTGATATCCACCCCGAAACACCAGAATCCCGCCCGTCAGGTTCCAGAAAATCTGTACCAACCGCACAGACATGCTCAGCGCAAACGCCTCGGCCACCGTCGTCCCCTGATGCTCGGTCAGCCGGATCGCAAAATACTCCATCACGCCCGCACCCTGCGGCGAAATCGGAATGGCGCTGACAAGGACCATGACCGGCACCACAACGAAGTAGTATCCCCATGTCAGGTGAAGATGCAGAGCCTCGCCCGCACACAATGCCGACGCAGCCACGGTGATGTGAACCGGAAACGTCATCACGAATGACCAGAAGACCAGCCACGGTCGCCGGCGGTACATCTCCATCACGTGTACCGCGTTCTGCACCTGCTTCTGCATTGGCAGGGATTTGAGCAGCCAGTCCAGGCCGCTCATGCGCCGTAGGGCCGGGTGGTAGAACACGTACAGCCCGACGACGCACCCGCCGATGATCGCGCCGGACGCCACGGCGATCTTGAGGCACGTATGGGCCACGCTTGAACTTGGGTCTTTAAAATAGAGGAAGGCCGCTGCCAC
>JBBRHH010000587.1:0-3744 GCA_038222915.1 Tepidisphaerales bacterium | reverse complement strand
AGGACAGGTATCGATATTCCATAAGCCGCCGCACGGCGTCTTCGCGGTCATCCTTGGAGTCATTGCCACCCGCGTGCTCTGGAATTGGACGCGGCGCGGACAGAGTTTCAACTTTCATCGCCCGAATCCGCTTCAGCTCGTTCTGGATCATCGCCGGTGAGCGAGGATATAAAAGAATGCCGTCGAGGATCGTTCGATCGTTGACCGGATTGCCCGCCTTAAACTCGGCCACGCGAAACGAGTTGCCCTTCTCATCATATTCAGTAAGCGGCCCGTCGAGCGCGCCCTTCTTGTAGTTCTCCTGCAGCTTGACGTGAGTATTGGGGTAAAAAGTCTGGCGTGTTCCATCCAGCTCGCCATTCTTATAGCTGCCGCGTTCAGTCCGTTTTCCGTCCTCCGAAAACAGCGTATAGGGGCCCCAGCGTAGACCGGCGGGGTTAAGCGTGTAGCGGGATTTCAGCTGACCGTTGTCGTACTTTTCTACTTCCAATCCCGGAGAAGCGCCTTTAGCGGGCGTAGCCGGTTCCGCCAATACAACCGCAAATGAGCTAAGCAGACACAACAACCCCAGCAGGTGAAACATCTTCATCGTGTTTCTCCAATATTTGACGTGTGGTCGAGCGTTGATCGAGGCGCCATCGTCCCGAAAGCCACTTCTGACGACGAAAAAACACACTAAGCCTGACCAATGAAGTCTAATCTGATGCGAGGCATAGCGTCAAGCAAATGCCTGACGATTCGCAACCTACCGGATCATGCGGCGCGTTCCCGCAAGCACAGAACCGCAGCCACCCACATCCAGATTACGCTTCGCCGAACGGCTCAAGGCCTCGCCGCACCCTCACCTCCGGCTCCCTTAATCAACTCATCCGACTGCGGCAAATCCTTAAGACTATTCAACCCAAAAAGCTCCAAAAACCGCTTCGTCGTGCCGTACAAAATAGGCCGCCCCGGCTCCTCCGCCCGCCCCGCGATCTTGACCAGATGCTTCTCCATCAGCGTGCGAATCGTCTCCCCGCAGGCCACCCCGCGAATCGCCTCAACTTCCGCGCGAAGGATCGGCTGCTTGTAAGCAATTATCGCCATCGTCTCCAGCGCCGCCCGGCTCAGCTTCGCATCCGTGTCCTTCTGGTGCAGTTTCTTAAGAACATCCCCATACTCCGGCAGCGTCAGCAGTTGAAATCCCCCGGCCACCTGTTCAATCCGAAACACCCGCCCCTGCTCCTCATACTGCCCATTCAACACCTGCACGGCCTTCCGCACCGGCCGCGTCGAATCCAGATCCATCAACTCCGCCAGCCGCCCCGCCGTCAACGGGTGGTGCGTCCCAAACAACAAAGCCTCCAGCATCCCGAGATTGATCGCAAAATCCGCCTCTTCCGAGACTTCCGATTCCGCAATCTCATCCCCGGCAACCGGGCCATCCCGCTGTTCTGGTTCGTTTTCCACCCTCTCCTGCACGTCCGTTGGTTCTTTCATCACATCTATTTCAATCATTTCGTCATCCGTGACAAGTCGCATCTTCTATTCCTTTCGTCAATCTTGTAGATATTATCGGCCTTTTCAAGCTCAACGTTGCAAACTTTCGGGATCGGGGTGAGGATCGGGGTTTGGATCGGGGTAACGATTAACGCCTGATCGGGCCAATGCCGATTTTGGGTGCAAGAGGCCTCTTTCAAGCGCCCAGCCCGCAGCACGACGGTAAGTAAATGCTCTTCAACAGCCGCGACTTCGCTCTTTTCTTCGGGATATTCTTCGCGCTCTACGCGTTGGCCGGCCACCTGCGCCACCGCGACCAGCTCCGCCGTTATCTCATCGTCGTCGGCAGCCTCTTCTTCTACGGCTACTGGTATCCCCCGTATCTCATCCTCCTCGTCGCCTGCGTCCTCATCAACTACGCCACAATTCACGCACTCGATCGCCTCCCCCACAAAAGCTCCAAAGCCTTCTGGCTCATCACCGTCAACTGCATCTTCAATCTCGGCGTCCTCTTCATCTACAAATACACCGAGTTCCTCGTCCACACCCTCCATCTCGAAGGCCTCGAACACGTCGCCGTCCAGTTCCTGAACCACACGATCCTCACCTTCGGCATCAAAGGCCAGTTCAAATCCCTCGACTTCGCCCTACCCCTGGGCGTCAGCTTCTTCACCTTCGAGATGATGGCCTACTCCATCGACGTTTACCGTCACGGCCGAATCGACCCCGAAGCCCGCAGCCTCCCGCGCTACACCCTCTTCGTCACCTTCTTCCCCAAGCTCATCGCCGGCCCCATCGTCCGCGGCTGGGAAATTCTCCCCCAGATCGACACCCCCCGAAAAGTCACCGCCGATGGCTGCTATTACGGCCTCCTCCTCTTCTTCTGGGGCATGACCAAAAAGGTCCTCATCAGCGACCGCCTCGCCCCCTTCGTCAACAAAGTCTTCACCAATCCCGGCGACCTCCACTGGCTCGGCCAATGGCTCGCCGTCTACAGCTTCGCCTTCCAGATCTACTGCGACTTCTCCGCCTATTCCGACATGGCCATGGGCCTCTGCAAAATGCTAGGCTACGAGCTCCCCCTCAATTTCAAAGAGCCATACCTCTCACCCAACATCACCATCTTCTGGCGGCGCTGGCACATCACCCTCTCCTCCTGGCTCCGCGACTACCTCTACATCCCCCTGGGCGGCAACCGCGGCGGCCCCACCATGCAATACCGCAACCTCATCCTCACCATGCTCCTCGGCGGACTCTGGCACGGCGCAAACTGGGTCTTCGTCATCTGGGGCCTCATGCACGGCGTCTATCTCGCCGTCCACAAACTCTATTCCACCTACTTCGAGCATCGCGAACTCACCGAGCTCGCCACCGCCGCCGATCGCAGCGATTCGGGCTCGCTGGTCACCAACCCCTCCCTCATGGGTCATCCGCCCAAGCCCATCAAAAAGAAACGCGCCCCCATCGAGCCGCCCACCGACCCCTGGAACAAAATCTCCTATTGGTTCTGGTGCATCGTCACCTTCCACTTCGTCTGCCTCACCTGGATCTTCTTCCGCGCCGGCCTCTACAACACCACCGCCAGCGGCCTCTCGGCCTGGCAGGTCTGCATGCGCATGCTCAAAACCATGGCCACCTTCGCCGGCCACGGCCGCGGCATGCACTTCTGGTCCGATTGCTACGACGTCATCCCCTATCTCATGCTCGCCGTCGTCCTGCACATCGGCGAGCGCTACGTCCGTCACCACCGCCCCCACGTCGTCCTGAAAATCTGGGACGCCTTCCCCGCCGCGCTCCAGGCAGCAGCGATCGCCATCCTCCTCGCCATCCTCCTCCTCCGCGGCGGCGAACAGGTCCATTTCATCTACTTTGCGTTTTAGGAGCATCCGATCCAAGGCATCGCCGAAACAACCTCGACCGTCACCGACGCCGCAAACGAAGCCGCGCCGCGCAATCCTTCCGTCGCCCGCAAACGACTCCGCTTCATCGTCCTCCTCCTCGCCTTCTACCTCGTCATCGATCACAGCCTCTTCTACGTCCTCTGGCGCACCCCCGCCTTCAACGGCGTCGGCCGTATCCTCCGCGATAAGGACTATCTCCAGCAGCACGCCGACGCCCGCGGCATCCTCATCATGGGCGACTCCCGCATGCGCTGGTCCATGGATCCCCGCTACCTCGCCCCCCAGTTCGGCCTCCCAGAACGTGGCGGCCTCAATATCGCACTCCCCGGCTCCCGCATCGGCGACGACCTCGCAGTCATCCACT
>JBBRHH010000586.1:0-3756 GCA_038222915.1 Tepidisphaerales bacterium | reverse complement strand
TCATTCTGGTTGCAGCGGATCCGCACCGCGGCGTGGTTGGCGAACACGCCGTATACAGTGCCGCCATAATCCCCCGGGCCACTTCGGCCGGCATCCTGCATATCGGTAGTCTGCCACGGCGAGAACATCGGCGTAGTGTGCAGGTTCAACTTGTAAGTAAACGAACCGGGGTCGACAACATCGCCATCGGTTTCCCCCACACCTTTGGTCAGCGTCGGGCTATTGGCCCAACGGAACGAGCGAACCACAAGGCCGGTCGTGGCGACGGTCATTTCGCCGCCCCGGCCATTGGGCACCGTAAAGGACGGAACGCGAATGTTGTGCTTCGGATCGAAATTGGGACGGATCGCCTGCACGTTGTTGGCAATGCCATGAATGGCGAACGCTTCCCCAAGCAAATCGGCCCATCCAAAGCAACTCGAGTCCAGCCGCATCACAAGGTCCTGGGCATCGCGATCGGTATATTCGTCGGGCGCGACAATCGGACGCGCGTCGCGCCAGAAGCTCAGCCGCTGGCCGCGCATATTGGAGATCAGCAAACCTTCCTTGAAATTCGCGAAGTGCTTCCAGACGTTGTCCTGCGCTTCGCGCTCACTCTTCGCGCCGCCAATGAAACACGCAACGTGATAGAACGACTCCCGCGGTACCCGATTGAGCGGCGAACCCGCAATCGCATAGATGCGAACAGGAATCGTGTCCGCCCCGGCCGACACCGGCATGAAAATCCCGTTCGTGCCGCGCCGGTATTCCCAGGTCCAGTTCTCCTTGATGACACCGGTTTGATTCAGTTGCAGACCCTGGACAGGCAACTCGATCGAGGCCGAGCCCTGTGCATCAAGATGAACGGCCGTTTCAGGAACTCGGACCGCAGTCGCCGCTCGCGCCCGAACGTAAACGGTCGCGACCTGCCCCCCGGCCAGATTAAACGATGCTTGAATTCCGACGTTGCGCGTCCCAATGATAAACGCGGCTGTCGCCGCGCCGCGCGAAGCAAGGTCGTGCGGAAGGCTAAGGCCTCGCGCCGCCAAGTCGACGGGACACGCCGCCGTGCAGTCATCAGTCATCACAGGCCGGCCGCCGATGGCTCGATACTTGGGAGACTGACCAAAGGAGATCGCCGCCAGTCTGAGTGTCGTAGTTTGAGGGCGCTGGAACGACGAGTCGGTATTTCCGAAACTCATTGTGCCGCGAGTGGAAGATGTGGGAGCGTTTGTGCCGAGCGATGTGATATTGAAAACCATACCAAAGACCTGGGAGGCAACCGGTTAGTTGCTTGAACAAAAAAGCAGATTCCAGCGCACTTACAAACAATATTACGTTGCTATCGGTTAGAAGTCTGTGAGGATTGCGACGGCATTTGAACTAGGTATTTTCGCGTAGCAATAACGGAGAATGTTAGCTTGGGCAAAATGAACCTTTTTGACTCACATAAGCGCGGCCATACGATTGACACTGATATGGACGTCAAGGTTGGGCAAAGCGCACGGACATCCCTGAATTTTCATGATCGAACAAGCAATCCATCCCGTCGACAGCGCTGATCTTCCGCCCGGACGGGCGCTGGGGGAACTGTTACGCCTGGCGGGCCCGACCGTAGCGCAGATGGGGTCCTACACCCTGATGCAGTTTCTGGATACATGGATGCTGGCCCGCCTCGGAGAAACCGCACCAACTGCCGCGGGCAACAGCGGCATGTTCGCTTTCTCCGTAATAAGCTTGGGGATGGGGGTACTCTGGGTGGTCAACACTCTCGTAAGCCAGAGCTTCGGCCGCGGCGACTTCGCCTCCTGCGGCCGCTACCTGTGGCAGGGCGTCTGGTTCTCCCTCACGTTCTCTCTCCTCCTCCTGCCCGCGCTCCCAATCGTCAACGGCTTCTTCCAGCACCTGGGCCATTCCCCCGAACTCGTTGAGATGGAGGGAAGCTACCTGCGGATCGTCATCGGGCTGTCGGTCTTCAAACTGATCGGGACCGTCTTTGCCCAGTTCCTTCTCGCCATCAATCGGCCCAACTGCGTCTTCGTGGCAACCTTCATTGGCGTCGGCGCCAACGCAATCGCGGCCTGGATTCTCGTGCTCGGACACCTCGGCGTGAAGTCGATGGGTGTGCCCGGCGCGGCCTGGGCGCAAAACATCGGCGTCATGGTCGAGATGACAACCCTGATTCTCTTCGCCGTCCGGCCCAGTCTGCGCGCACAATTCAATCTGAAAGACTGGCGCCCGCGCGCCCAGCAGATCAAAACCCTCTTGTTCGTCGGCTTTCCATCCGGCCTCCAGGTCGTCGCGGACGTCCTGGCGTGGTCGCTCTTTGGCGCACTGGTCATGGCAAAGTTCGAGACCAAGGCCATGGCCGCCAATACCTTCATGTTCCGCTACATGGTGGTCAGTTTCATGCCGGCCTTCGGCATCAGCGCCGCCGTCACGGCCCTCGTCGGCCGCTACATCGGCATGGGCAGACCCGACATCGCCCAGAAGCGCGCCAATCTCGCCTTTGCCGTGACCGCCATCTACATGGTCGCCTGCGGCATCTTCTTTTTCCTCGGCCGAAATGTCCTGATTCGCGCGTTTACCGATGATCCCGAAACGCTAAAGATAGGTGCGACCCTGCTCATCTTCTGTGCCGTCTATCAATTCTTCGACGCGCTCTACATCACCTACAATGGCGCACTGCGCGGCGCAGGCGATACCCTTGTCCCGGCCGTCGCCACCGCCGTCTTGAACTGGAGCCTGACCGTTTTCGGCGGCTACCTCATCGCGGTCTATTTTCATCAGTTCGGACCGGCCGGGCCGTGGACCATCGCCACCTTCTACGGCGGTGTGCTCGGGATTTTCATCTATGTCCGGTTTCGTCGCGGCCACTGGAAGAAGATTCAGTTGGAAGCGCCCGGCTCGAAAATCGGGCCGGATTCCGCTAGATTTGCCGGGCTCCGCCAGATCGATGGCGAGGCGTGCGTGGAAGCGTGAAAGCCAACAGATTTTTCGAAACATGAGCACCGAGACACCGACCAAAAAGAGCTACAAAGACACGCTGAACCTCCCGCAGACACCCTTCGCGATGGAGGCCAAGCTGGTTCAAAACGAGCCCGCGCGCCTCGCCAAATGGCAGGAGATGAACCTCTATCAGAAGCTGATGGAAGCCCGCGCCAATGGCCCGCGCTGGATACTGCACGACGGCCCACCATTCGCCAACGGCGACATCCACATTGGCCACGTTATCAACAAGACGCTCAAGGATGTCATCCTGCGCTTCCGCTCCATGCAGGGAAAGCAAACCCCATACGTTCCCGGCTGGGATTGCCATGGCCTCCCCATCGAGCACAAAATCCAGGAGCAACTCGGCCCAAAGCTGCGCGAAATGTCGGTCAGCGAAGTCCGCAAGCTCTGCTTCGATTACGCGGCGAAGTTCGCCGAAATTCAGTCGGTACAGTTTCAGCGGCTGGGGATACTCGGCGAGTGGGACAAGCCATACCTGACCATGGCACCGGAGTACGAGGCGTCGACGCTCGAGGTGTTCGCGAAGTTCGTCGAGGCCGGGCTCGTTTATAAAAAGCTGAAGCCCGTGCCCTGGTCGATCCAGAACCAAACGGCGCTGGCGGATGCGGAACTCGAATACAAGGATGTCGAAGATACCAGTGTATTCGTCGAATTCCCGATCGAACTTTTCGCTGGCGTTGCGGCCGACGAAACACCAAAGTCACTGCTGATTTGGACGACCACGCCGTGGACTCTGCCGGCGAACCTGGCGGTCGCGGTCCATCC
>JBBRHH010000585.1:0-3765 GCA_038222915.1 Tepidisphaerales bacterium | reverse complement strand
TCGAGGCGGAAGTGATCTGACCAGCGATCCGAGCGCGGATTATACAGGCGGCAAAACGTATTGGTTTGAAGAGAAATCGACCCGAGGTCCGTCCCTTTGTATTGATTGCAGTACACGCACGCGTATGCAAGGTTCTCAATGGAAGTTGGTCCCCCGTGCTTCTCACTGATCACATGCTCGATCTGGCATCCAAAGAACACGTGCTGTTCATGGATTAGACAATATTCGCAGCACCTCTGTGCGCGATCAATCACGTGGCGCCGCAACGCAATGGGAACATAACTCGTCATGCATGGCCAAGATTCAGGCGGGCTTTGGCCTTCGCAAGGCGCATGATGTGCTCGAGCTCAAGAGAGCGGTCCAGTTCGGCCGCTTCCTCCGCGGTCAGAGTATCGGTTTTGCCGCGCTCAATGAGCTGCCACACTCTTTCGCGCGCTTCAGGAGACGGGACGAACGCGGCTACGTCATCGGGTGTCGAACCCGACGCAATGAAGTCGATGATTTCTTCGTAAGCCCGAGTCATCCTGCAACTGATTATAACATCCTGAATTGCCGATTTCACCAAGCTGTCCCCACGTGGACACGCCAATGCAAACTTTCAGCCGTTACGACCGCTATACACCTCATCCAGCCGCTTCACCATCACCCGCGTATCAAACCGCTTCATCGCAAACTCGCGGCCGGCCTGGCCAAAATTTTCCCGCAGCATCGGCTGCTGAAGCAGCGTTACCAGTGCGCTCGCCAGGCGGTCCTTGTCGAAAGGCGGTATCAAAAAACCGGTTTGGCCATCTACCAAGGCCTCGCGGTTCCCGTCGATGTCGTACGTGATCACCGGCTTCTCCGCCAACGCACCCTGAGCCAATGCCCGCGCCAGCCCTTCGCGGCGTGACGGATGAATCAGGATATCCATTGCGTTGGTCAGTTCCGGGATCCTGGCCGGCGAAACCAGGCCGGTCAGGATGAAGCGATTGGTCAGGTTCATGGCTGCAATCCGCTCCTCAAAACGCGTCCGTAGCGAACCATCGCCCACCCACAGAAATCGCAGATTCGGAAACTTCTGGCAGAGCAGGGGGGCCAGGTCCAGCAGATCGTCGTGGCCTTTCAAATCAAAGAGACGTGCGATCGTTCCAACCGCCACATCGTCGGGCGCAAGGCCCAGTTCGTCGCGGATGGCCTCGCGTGATCGGGGTGGATGTAGAAAGGGCGCCGTCTCCATCCCGCTGTACACCGTCACATATTGATCCGGCGTCCCGATGCAAGCCGCCAGCGACTGATCGCGCATGGCATCCGCCACGCATACGATCCTGGTCGTCAGCGGCGCCGCCTTTCGCTCCAGCATTTTGTACATGCTGTTGACCATCCGCGAAGTTGAGGCGGTGAATGCTAGTCCGTGAATCGTATGAATGATGGCCGGCACTTTCGCTCGATGGGCGGCCCATCGCCCGAGAATTCCAGCCTTGGAACTGTGCGTGTGAACTACGTCGGGCGCGATCTCCTTGAGCCGCGCGATCAGACGGCGATATGTGCGGTAATCCTTTATTGGCAGGATCGATCGCCGCATCTCGTCAACGATCTCGACGCGATATCCCGCGGCTTGCGCACGTTCGAGCAGCGTTCCTTCCGGTCCAAGCGACGGGCCGGTAATCAGCGTCACTTCATGCCCAAGCCGGTGCTGGCCTTCGCACGACAGCAGCGTGTTCTCCTGCGCGCCGCCCACGATCAGCCGTGTGATGATATGTACGATTTTCACAAAGGATGAAAAAGCGCTATCCGGGATTCATCGACGCGCGATGAGGATAGCGTATCAAGCGGCCGGTTGTGAAGAATATGCCATCGACGCGGCCGTCGCCTGCGACAGTACGAATGGCTCCGTTGGTGAAACCGACCGCACCCCGTAATAGAAATCGGCGGCCTCCTGATATGAATCGAGAATCTGCGGCAGCACTTTTCGCGTGTCGTATTTGTACCGCGCCGCCGCGTGCGTCGCGAACGCGCATTGCTCGCTGAACGTGCGATCTGAAAGATGTCGATCCAGCGCCAACGCCATCTCCAGGGCGCTGCCGGCGGTGACAACCAGCCCCGTCTTCTCATGCTCGATCAGCTCAGGCAACGCCCCTGTCGAAGTCACCACCATCGGCCTGGCCGCGGCCATGCCCTCCAGCGCTGAGAGGGAAAAGCTTTCAAATCCGTTGCTGCCGACCACGGCCACCCGGGCCGTTCGCAAGTGCTTCTCGATTTCAGGCAAAGTCGCCATTCCCGTCATCTGAACGCGGGCGCGAATGGCCGGGTCAGGAATGAACTGTTTCAGCAGTTCGGCGAAAGGAATATTTCCGCCCCAGCTGTCTGGCCCGACGATGACAAGTTCAGCCCGGGGATGACGTGGCGCGATCATCGCAAACGCCCGCGCCAGCGTGTCCTGTCCTTTGAGTCGTTCGATGCGCCCGACGCACACAATCCGCTGCGGCCCATCCTCCGGCGGAAGCGGCGCGGGGATTTCCGGCACATCCATGAAATTGGGGATGATGCGGATCGGCCGGCGAAGGGACCACGATCGCTCCGCCTCCTCCTTCATGGCGACGCTCGGCGCGGTCACCGCGTCGGCGTAGTTGGCGATGACCTTTCGCTCCAGCACTCCCAGGATGCGATTCATCGGATTGGCCGGCACGCGGTTGATGCGGCAGAAGAGTTCCCACGGGCAGTGCATGCGGCAGAGGATCGGCCAGCGGTGAATCCGTCCGGCCATCCAGCCGTTGCCGGCAAACTCAGGGACTTCTATCAGATCGAGTCCATGCGTGCGGTCGACTTCGCGAATGGCGTTCTCGGTGGCAAGATCCCAGCGGATCAGATGCCAGATGCTCGGGTGGGCCCAACCGGCAAGCCGGGCGAGCGTATTCCAATAGAGCCAACTGATCGCCTTGTTGCGCGTCTTGAGGTCAAACTGCGCCGCGACGCGATGGATGGTAACGTTGTTCTGTTCAACATTGGGCCGATCGGACGGCCCGCAAATGACATGCACCTGATGACCCGCCCTGCCCAGTGCACCCGCGAGCCGGAACATATAGGTTCCGACGCCGCCGGTACCGCGTTGTGGGGGATAAGCGTAGCAGACGAGGCCGATGCGCATGCGATCAAATCCGTTAAATTGCAGGGCCGGCAGGGATGCGGAAAAAGGCCGGAATCCCTACCCCTCCATCGACGGGTGAAGGGGGGTGCTTTAAGTGTTCCAGTTATCAACACCACGACAGTCAAGGGCGGGAAAAATGCAAAAAAACATCAGCACGAAAGGGTGCCCTGCCAAATGCATAATCTCCGTGCTGCCTCGACATCATTCTAGTTACCGGCGCGTCCAGAGCAATTGGGCATCGCGTCTGGGACAGCGCTGTGACACGTTGTCGCAGCCATGGATGTGGCACACCCGATTCCATACCATTTCCCGTCGTTTGCAGATCGAGCGATCGATTCGTCGAAAGCGCCTCCATGACCTCCCTCTTCGCAGCCCGGGCCCAGATGGCGCTGTCGCTCATGTTTCACATGATCTTCGCGGCTCTGGGCATCGGCCTCCCGCTTCTGCTGGTTATGGCCGAAGCGCTTTATTTGCGGACTGGCTCCAAACATTATCTCGAACTCGCTCGCAAGTGGGCCAAGGCCACCGGCCTTCTCTTCGTCATCGGCGCGATCTCTGGAACGGCCCTTGCCTTCGAGCTGGGACTTCTCTGGCCACGCTACATGGAACTTACTGGGGCTGCAGTCGGCCACGCCTTTGCC
>JBBRHH010000584.1:0-3776 GCA_038222915.1 Tepidisphaerales bacterium | reverse complement strand
CCCCTTATCATCCGCCCAACTTCCGCGTTGGACTTGCCCATGATTCGTACCAAAATCGTCGCCACTCTTGGACCGGCCGTCGCGGATGTTGAAACCCTTGTCAAATTGTTCGAGGAAGGCGTCGACGTCTGCCGCCTGAATTTTTCGCATGGGTCGCTGGATGAGCATCTGCTGATGCTCCGCAAGGTGCGCGAGGCGGCGGCGCGGTTTGATGATCCGATTGCTGTCCTTGGCGACCTGGGCGGCCCGAAGATCCGGCTGGGCAAAGTGGCCGATGAAAAAGGCTGCGGTGGCATTCGCATCGACACCGGCGATACGCTGACCTTTCAGCGCCAGCCCATCGAAGGCCGCGATTACCGCGTCAGCACCAATTATGCCAACTTTGTTGACGATCTCCGGCCCGGCGATCGCATCCTGGTGGAAGACGGTCTGCTGCGTTTTATTGTCGTTGAGAAGTCGGCGGATGAGCTGACCTGCGCGTGCAAGGTGGGAGGCATCCTGCGCAGCAACAAGGGGATTAACCTTCCGTCCACGCCGGTCAAAATATCGGCCATCACCGAGCGCGACTGGCAGTGTATTGAATGGGCGATCGAAAACGATCTGGACTATCTTGCCCTTTCGTTCGTCCGGCACGCAGCCGAGGTGCAGCAACTCAAGGATCATGTGAAGAGCAAGGGGAAGGACATCCACGTCATCGCCAAGATCGAGAAGGCCGAGGCGATTGACGAGATTGACGCGATCATCGAGGCGGCGGATGGCCTGATGATTGCGCGCGGCGATCTTGGGGTGGAGATGGACGTGGCGCAGGTGCCGATCATTCAGAAGGATTTGATTCGCCGGTGCCAGGCGGCCGGCAAGCCGGTGATCGTTGCGACGCAGATGCTGCAGAGCATGATCGAGAATGCGTCGCCGACCCGCGCGGAAGTCAGCGATGTCTCCAACGCCATCTTCGACGGCACCGACGCGGTGATGCTCAGCGGCGAGACATCGGTTGGGAAGTATCCGCTGGTGACCGTCCATACCATGGCGCATGTTGCCGGCGTCACCGAAGAATATCTCGTCCGCTCGGGCGGCCAGGGGGATCACCGCCGCAATCGCACGCAGACGCAGGACCTTTCCACGGCGGTGGCGCGTGGCGTCTGGGAGATCGTCCGCGAGATGAGTGTGAAGCTGGTGGTGATCTGGAGCGAACGCGGGTTTACCGCGCGGGTGTTTTCAAAACAGCATCTGCCGGTGCCGGTCATCGCGCTGTCGAGCAACCATCGCGTGCTGCGGCGCATGGCGCTGCAGTACGGCGTGATGCCGCGCGTGATGCTGGCACCGGACGACATGGCCTCGCTGATCGAAGCGGTCGATCATCTGGTCCTCGAGCGGCGCTGGGCGTTTCTGCACGACCGGATTATCATCGTGGCAGGCTGGTCGCCCGGCACCCCCAACACGATGAACGGAATCGTAGTGCACAACGTCGGCGAAGAATGGACCCCGGTCAGCCCGCAGGCCCAGGGGCCCCGCCACAACCCAGAATGGGAGAAAGATTAGACCATGGCTCGTTCCCTGCGTTTGAACCGTTCGCTGCTCCGTCGATTTGCCCCTCCGTCGCTTCTAGTTGTTTGCGTCGTCATTGGCTGCAGCACATCACCGCCGCCTCTTCCGAGCACCGCGCCGGTTCACTTGGCCACGGACATTGACCCGGCCACCACACAGCCCTCGTACTGGATCGACCAACCTGGCGTCGTGGACATCACCTCCAGCGACTTTCAGTCGCTGTGGAGCGCCTGCGAGAGCATGCTGAAGCACGCCCAGTTCAAAATTGACCGCCAGGATTATCGCAACGGGCTGCTCACGAGCCTGCCGGTTATCTCGAAGCAGTTCTATGAGTTCTGGCGCGACGACGCCCCGACGGGCAACGATATTGCCGAGAGCTCGCTGGCGGAAATCCGGCGGACCATCCTCTTTCAGTTTACACGCAACAGCGAGGGGAATTGGACAGTCGTTCCGAAGGTGCTGGTTGAACGATTTGCGATTATCGAGCCAAAACTTCGAACCACGCTGCAATATCAACCCTACTACTGGTATCCACTGCGGCGCGATGAGCTCATGGAGAGGCACGTGGCCAAGCGCGTGGAAAAAGAGCTTCGAATGGCGACCGCGAACGCGAAATAGGGCTGCGGCGCTTATGAAAACGGGCAATCGGCAACATTCGGGTGCTTTGCGCATTGTCTAATTGACAGCGTTGCGCGCTTTTGACCGATAATATTGATATTGAAGTGTCGTCCCTCCACATGGAGTTCATATGATTCGTCGGATCGTCACTGTTGTCCTCTTGTCGGCCGCGATGGTGGCCGCGAAGCCCACCACGAGCCCATCGACCAAACCAGAGCTCAAGCTCCCCACGCCCGCTGAAATTATTGCGCAGAAGAAAACAGAAGAAGCCAAGAAGAAGGCTCTGTTCCAAGTCGCCTTTTTCGAGCTTGACCGTCCGGTCGTTGAAAAGCCGGCCCAGTTTTCGCTGTTCGGCGACACGGGCATGACCCTTCAGTCGCTGCTTGGCCGACTTCAGAAAGCGCGGGAAGACGCCAGCATCAAGGCCGTCCTGATCACGCTGGGTGGAACGCACTTCAACCTCTCGCAGGCGAGTGAGATTCGCGATGAACTGCTGGAGTTCAAGAAGGCCGGGAAGCGTGTGTTTACGTATGCCGACGGCTACGACACCGATTCGTACATCATGGCGACGGGCGCGTCTGATATCTGCATGCTCGAAGGCGGCGAGATTGAGATTCCTGGCGTTGGGCTTGAGACCATGTTCGCCAAGGGCCTCCTCGACAAAGTCGGCGTGAAGGCCGACTACGTCCAGATCGGCGAGTTCAAAGGCGCTGACGAAGAATACACCCGTAGCGAACCCAGCAAGGAACTGCGCGGCGAGTTGAACAAGCTCGTCAACGGCCTGTACGCCCAGATCGTTTACAGCATCTCCCATGCCCGCAATATCGACGCCGAAAAAGTCGAAGAGCTTATTGACCAGTCGCTGGTCAGCGGTAAGACGGCCAAGAAGTCCGGCCTCGTCGATCATCTCATCGACATCGATGGCGTACGCGATCTGATCACCAAGCAGGTCGGCAAGGAAATCGACCTGGTTCAGAATTACGGCGCTCCGCAGAAAGAACAGATCGATTTCTCCAACCCGTTCGCCCTGTTCAAAATGCTGTCGCAGAAGGCGCCGGAGTCGGACAAGACGGCGATCGCCGTGGTCTACGCCGAGGGCGTAATCGTTGATGGCGGCGGCGGCGATTCATTTCTGAGCGACGAGAAGAACATCGGCTCCGAGGACATGCGCCGCACTATGCGGATGGCCGCCCGCGATGATTCGATCAAGGCGATTGTGATTCGCATTGATTCGCCCGGCGGGAGCGCGCTCGCCAGCGAAGTAATGTGGCAGGCCGTGCGGCGGGCTGCGAAGGCAAAACCGGTGATCATCAGCATCGGCTCGATGGCCGCTAGCGGCGGTTACTACCTCGCCTCCGCCGGCGACCGCATCATCGCCGATCCCAGCGCCATCGTCGGCTCCATCGGCGTCGTCGGCGGCAAGTTCGTTTACAAGGAACTGTTCGACAAGCTCGGCCTCAACACCGAGACTTTTTCACGCGGGAAGAATGCCAACCTGTTCAGCTCTAACGAGCCGTGGTCTGATACCCAAAAGGCCATGGTGACCAAGTGGATGCACGACACGTATGAGCAGTTCACCGAGCGCGTCATGTCGAGCCGCAAGGGCAAGATCC
>JBBRHH010000583.1:0-3788 GCA_038222915.1 Tepidisphaerales bacterium | reverse complement strand
GGTGTGAGCCGATTGAAGGGTGTCGGGTTGATTTGACTGAACCGCGTTTGTTGGCCGGAGGGTGTCGTCTACAATGTCCGCCCCTTTAACACTTGCTCCGACTAGAGATTTTGAGCCCGAAATGCAGGCGGATTTGGATCGGCCGGAAGAAATCGAGCGCGATCCACTGCCAGGTGGCGGGAACGCTCCACGGTTGACAGGACCGCCCGTTCGTCGGGCGATGGCTCTGGCGACGGTGGCGTGGATTTTTGGATCGGTGTGGATGAACTCCACGGCGGGGACGCCGTTTGCCGGGTATGCGAAGGCGCTGGGGGCATCGAAGTTTCAATTTGGATTGCTGGGGGCGCTGCCGTTTATTGCTTCGTTGTTGTCGATTCCGGCGAGCCTGCTGATTGAGGCGACGGGGAAGCGGAAGCGCATCTTCCTGTGGGGACTTTATTTTCAAAGACTGATGTGGTTTCCGATTGCGATTCTGCCGTTGTGGATCGTGAGGAAGTGGGGGTTTGCACAGAGCGGGCCGGCGATGGCACTGTTTCTCTGGCTGGTGCTGCTGATGCATGGTGGGCAGGCGGTCGGGGGGCCGGCGTGGGTAAGCTGGATGTCAGACATTGTGCCCAATCGCCTGCGCGGGAAATATTTCTCGCGGCGGCGGCAGTGGGGCATTTTGACGGCGGTCCCGGCGGCGCTGGGCGTGGGGTGGATGCTCGACCATTTTATCCATACAGATCAGCCGCTGATCATGCTGGGGTGGTGCAGCGTGGTGTTCATGGTGGCGGCGGTATTTGGTCTGGTGGACATTCATTGTTTTCATCATGTGCCCGATGTGCCGAGGCAGCCGCAATCGGGGCGGCATTTGCTGCGGGCATGGCGCGAGCCGCTGCGAAACAAGCGTTTTTTGTGGTTTGCGGGGTTTGTGGGAACGCTCACGTTCGCCGTGGGGTTCATGGGACAGTTTGTAACGCTGTACATCATGAAGCAGATTGGCGAGGGGGGTGGGGCGGGGCGGCAGATGAATCTGCTGACGCAGATGATGGTGATTGTTGCGCCGGCGATTGCGCAACTGCTGGTGCTGCCGGTGTGGGGGATCGCGGCCGACCGGATGGGGAAGAGGCCGCTGTTGATTGTGGCGGCGCTGGGGCTGGTGCCGGTGGCGCTTGGGTGGTGTTTTGTGACGCGGGATACGATCTGGCTGGGGTATGTGCTATCGGGACTCGGGGCGGCGCTCTGGACAGGGGTGGAGATCGCGAACTTTAATCTGGCGATGGAGATGTGCTCGGATGATGTGCCGGGCGGCGGGACGAGCTACGTGGCGGTGAACAGCGTGATCATCAATATTGCCGGGTGTATGGGGAACCTGACGTTTGGCGTGATTGCGCAGCTGACGGAGAACTGGCAATGGTCGACGAGCATGAAAATATTCACGTCGTTTGACGTGCTGTTTGTGCTTAGCGCGGTGTTGCGCCTGCTGGCGGTGGTGGTGTTTCTGCCGCATATCCAGGAGCCGACGGCCAAGCCGACCCATGAGGCGATCCGGTTCATGGCGTCGAATATTTACAATAACTTGTTCCATGCCGTGCTTCAGCCTTTGCGTATCCTCAGGATGAAGAAGGATGAGGCGGTGGTGGAATTTGAGCAGGCGTAAAATTTTTTTTGGTTTTGCGGCGAGTCTGGTTCCGATAATGATTTAAGGGGCCTACGGAGACTCTGCCATGGGTAGTGTGACCGATAGAACATTGGAGCTTCAACTACTGAGAGAAGCTTGTCGACGGTTTTTCAACCTTTGTGCGGGACGTTCGACGCAAGGGTTGGTTCCGGAGGAGAACACCAATCAGCCTGATAGGCCCAGCGGGGTTGATTGGACATCGCTATATGGGGGAAGTGTGCTGGACGATTAAGAAACAATGGGAACGATTACTTCTGGTATTGGTCTGGTCAGCGGCATCAACACGACGTCGGTCATCGACCAGTTGATGGCGATTGAGCAGCGGCCCGTGACGCTGTTGCAGGGCCGGGTTACGAGCATTGGTAACCAGAAGGCCGCCTATACGGATTTATCTACCCGGTTGGGGACGCTACAGACGGCGGCGACTGATCTTTCGAAGGCCGAGACGTTTCAGCAGTCGCAGGCTTCGAGCAGTGATGAGAGCGTGCTGACGGCGACGGCTGGACCGGATGCGGCGACTGGGTCGTTTCAGTTTCAGGTGACGCGGCTGGTGACGACGCAGCAAAGCGTCAGCACGGGATTTGTCGATCCAACGTCGGTGAAGGTGGGGGGCGGAACGCTGACCATTGAGGAAGGCGGTGGGGAGGTGTCTTCACAGACGCCGCTTTCGCAGTTGAACGGCGGGGCCGGCGTGCGGCGCGGGCAATTTCGTATCACCGATCGCAGTGGCAAGTCGGACATCATTGATATTTCGAATGCGATTTCGCTGGATGACGTGGTGCGGAAGATCAACACGTCGCTGGACGTTTCGGTGCGCGCGAAGATCGGCCAGGATGGGATTGTCCTGACGGATACGAGTGGACAGACGACGGGGAATTTTGTGGTGCAGGATCTGGGGGATGGAAGCTCGGCGGCGGATCTTGGGCTGGTGAATTCGGTGGGGGTCTCGACCATTACGGGGACGCCGATCAACTATCTCGGGCGGGCGACGAATTTGAGTACGTTGAATGATGGCCGTGGCGTACGTGATGCACAGGGTGCGGCGGATTTTCGGATCGTCGATTCGCATGGCGCGGCGCATGATGTCACCATTCACAATCTTTCCAACCTGGGCCAGGTTGTGGACGCGATCAACACGGCGACCGGTGGAAGCGTGAAGGCAACGCTCGGGATTGGGCAGCATGGAATTACGCTGACGGATACGGATGGCGGGTCCCTGTCGGTGTCCGCGTTGAATAATTCCAAAACGGCCGCGGATCTTGGGATTGAGAATGCGAGCACGGGGGCGATTCATGGGACGGCGATTCAGGCATCGATTGATACGGTGTTGCTGGGATCGCTGGCAGGCGGGAAGGGAATTTCGCTGGGGGCATTCAGTGTGACGGACAAGGCCGGGCAGTCGGCGACGGTTGATTTGACTGGCGCGGCGAGTGTTCAGGATATTCTGGATAAAATCAATGCGGTTTCGACCGCGGGTGGCGGGACGTTGGGGATCAAGGCGTCGTTGAAGGGATCGGGGAATGGGATTCAGATTCTGGATACGACGGGAGCGGCGGGGAATTTGAAGGTTGCCGATACGAACGGGACGAGTGCGCAGGAGCTGGGGCTGGTTGCGGATACAGCCGACACGCAGATCAATGGCGGGAATCTGCAGCGACAGTGGTTCAGCGAGAACACACAGCTTTCGGATTTGAATGGGAGCAAGGGGATTGCTCAGTCGAAGTTTGTTTTGACGGATTCGACCGGGAAGACTGCGGATGTTGATCTGAGCAATGGCAACACGCAGACGGTGGGGCAGTTGATTTCGCTGATCAATTCACGCGGGCTAGGGATTACGGCTTCGATCAATGCGAATGGGGACGGGCTGCTGTTGACGGATACCGCGAATGGCGCGGTGAAGCTGAAAGTGACGGACGCCAATGGGACGGCGGCGGCGGATTTGAACATCGCCGGGACCGCTTCGGCCGCTACGATTGATGGCACCTACGAGAAGACGATCACACTGGATCAGAATGACACGCTGACTTCGGCGCAGAATAAGATCAATACGCTGGGGTTTGGGGTGACCGCGAGCATCATCAATGATGGATCGGGCCAGGCACCGTTTCGGTTGTCGCTGACGGCG
>JBBRHH010000582.1:0-3790 GCA_038222915.1 Tepidisphaerales bacterium | reverse complement strand
AGTTTCGTATGCGTTCACGATATTCTGCACCAAACGGTGCCGCACGATATCCTCGCGCTGCAATTCAACCATGCCGATCCCTTTGATTCCCTTCAATGTACGCATGGCGTCCGATAATCCGCTGGTTGCGTCCTCTGGCAGGTCGACCTGGCTCGGATCGCCTGTGACGATCATTTTGGAGTCATGGCCCAGCCTTGTCAAAAACATCAACATTTGTGAAGGGGTCGTATTCTGGGCCTCGTCCAGGATGATCACGCTGTCATTGAGGGTGCGCCCGCGCATAAACGCCAGCGGAATCACCTCGATCACGTCATTGACCATGAACCGCTTCACCTGCTCAAAGTCGATCATGTCGTGCAATGCATCAAACAACGGCCGCAGGTAAGGATTTACCTTCGCCTGCAAATCACCCGGCAAAAAGCCCAGCCGCTCACCGGCTTCCACCGCCGGCCTCGCCAGCACCAGCCGCTTCGCCTGCCCATGCTTCAGCAGGCTCGCCGCCGCCGCCACCGCAAGATATGTCTTTCCCGTCCCGGCCGGCCCAACACAAAACGTCAGGTCGTGCTTGAACATGGTATCGATGTAGTGCCGCTGTCCCTCGGTCTTTGCCCGGATCGCCCGCCCCCGCACATATACATCAATATCCCCAGGCGAACGCTGCTCCGTATCATGTGTCGCCTGGCTGACCGCCGTACCCACGTCCTCAGGGCTCAGCCACTCCTGCCGCCGCAGCTTTCGCTGCATGTGATCGAGCACCGCCGCCGCCTTACTCACCTGGTCGCGCTCTCCCGTCAGGTGCAGTTCATCCTCACGATTGGTGATCTGAATCCCAAACGCCTCACGAATAGTGCGTAGATTTCGGTCCGCCGTCCCGAAGAGGGCGAGTCGCTTATCAGGTTGTTCAAGGGTAATACTAAGTTGCACGGCTTTATCAGATGGCGAAATGTTCCTGCCTTCGCATCAACATCATACGACACCTGCGCGTCAAAGATCGGTCATGAGCATGGGGGGTGATTCTCGCAAATACCGCCGATAATGTCGAGGATGTGATCGGCTGAATCGGGCCGCCCGCCTTTCCAGGTGACGACCGACTTGCGGTTGTTGCCAAAAATAACGGCGTTGAGGTCTGTAGGGACGCGCAGCCAGGCGGTGTCCGTCCCGGGTTGGAGCCGCGATATTCCAACGTAAAATGCGACGTCGTCGGCCGTAATCTATCAATTGGCCGAAGCATCGGTTGGTGGGAAGTGGTTTCAGGGCGACGTAGCGTGTTGTGACCACGTTTGCCCCGGGCCGTCCAAAAGCAGAATCAACCTTGCCAGGACGTCTCGACCAAGGATTCCGCGATCGTCGTCGCACAGCAGGTACCTACCGCGAAATACCTTATTCAGGAAGATCATGTCCAAGTCAACGGCTTGCGTTGTGGTGCGGTTGCCGTCGAAACCGATCAGCTCGTATACAAGAGCGGGATCAGGAATGATGCCGAGCCGCTTGATTGCGGCTCGAGGGAGCAGTGTGGTGTCAGCGCCGGTATCCATCAGCAACAGGATATTTTGAATAGTCGTGCCGTTGGACACACGCAATGCTACCTCGGCTATCGGTGCTGGCGGATCGTAGTAGAAGCGTCATAGCTTGGCATCGGGGGCAAGCTCCACGATGTGCTTGACGAAGTCTATTGATTTCGCCGGATGGGCCAGACGGGGGCTATAACTTCGTGCAGAATTGGCAGCACGCGAATTGGTTTGCGAAACGGCCTCAGATGACCCGACAAGCTCGCTGAGCTTTGCTTGCACCTGGGCCAATTCCGGTGAACTAAGGCGGGGCAGTTCGGCGATAATTTCGGCAGCACTCATGGTTGCGTATTATAGCATGGAAGCGAATCGGCCAGGAGCCTTGGACTGCCTCAATTTGCCATCGCGTTCAAAAGCGTCCGAAGATCAATCGGCTTCTTAAGCAACAACTCCGGCTGAAGCCGCGCCACCGTCTGCAGGAGTTGCGGATCTTCCGTGCCGGTTGTCACCGCCACGCGAATTGGAAGCTTGCCCGCCCGAATCACCCGCAACAACGCGTCGCCGTTTTCACCCGGAAGCATCAAATCGAGGATCACCCATTGCGGCTCCTGCGCCAACAGCGGCACCGCCTCTGCCACCGTCGTCGCCACCGTCACGTTCCACCCCTTGCGGCTGAAGATCGTCCGCAGCGCCAACACCGTCGACCGGTCGTCTTCAACCACCAGCAACCGCGGCTTGATCTGCCCGGATGGATCCGGTTCCGAGGCTGACGACGGGGACGCGCCTTTCGGAGAGTCCGGGGAGGCTGAGAGTAAACACACTACCCGCGCCAGCGCGGCTTTCCACCGCAATCGTTCCGTCCAGTTGGGTCGCGAGACCCTTGGCGATCGGGAGTCCAAGGCCAAATCCTTTCGAGCGGTCGCGTTCATCATTGTGCACCTGGAAGAATTCTTCAAACAAACGGCCTTGGAATTTTGGCTCAATTCCAATTCCAGAATCCTCTACGCGAAATACGATCCGATCCTTCGACCGCTCCACCGATATGACCAGACCTCCCTGATTCGTAAATTTGATCCCGTTATCGACCAGATTTCCAAGAATGCGTTCGAGCTTGACCCGGTCGGTGTGCAGGACCAACGACTCAGGTACGTCAGACTCTATCGTTAAACCCTTTTTTTGGCAAAATGCGTGGTGCACGTCGACGACTCTTCGCACCACCTCGGCCACCGAAATGTCTACGCAGTTGTTCGGCACGGCCGACCAGTTCAGCCGCCCCACCTCCAGAAACATGTTCAGCAGATCGGCCGTCGCCCGTGCACTGGCCTTGATCTCCGAAAGCGATTCGCGAAGCCCGGCAAGGTCATTGGCGTCCGCGCTCAGTTCCGCAACGTCCGTCTGAAGCACCAGCCCGTTCAGCGGCGTGCGCAGATCGTGGCTGATCGCGTTCATGAAAAAGCTTCTGCGCCGCGACTCGTGTCGCGAAGCTTCCAGTTCTTCCTGCGAATGTTTGAGATCGGCCTCGAGCTTATCGGTTTTCACCAGCTCGGTGTACACCACCTTCAGTTCCTTGGCGCCCCATGCGTAACGCCAGGTGACATAGACCAGGACCGCTAGAAACATGTCGTACAGCCGCCAGGCCGGCCAGACCATTTTGATCGGGATGAAGAGATAACCGCAGATGCCGCAGAAGAAGAAAATGTCGCGCATCCGCCCCAGTGCGCGTCGGGCATTCACATTTTGCAGAAGTTTCTGGTTCCGCCACCAATGGATCGCGATCAACCCGTAACCCGCTGCCACGGCAAAGTCGAGCGTAACGGTCAGCCCGATCCAGAAATTGTCCCCGCCCATGCAGTGTTTCAGGGTCATGTAATTCCCCGAACCCGCAAACCAATCAATAACTCGGCCAATGGATGTCATGGGCGGCCCCTCCCGTGGGATGGTTGTGGATGCGATGTAACCATTTTTTTGAGGCGAGAGCGATTATCAGCATAAATCGACGTAATTTAAACGTAGAAATCACTGGAAAATAATGAAAGTTAGCAATCGCTGGACGGCCGGGCGAGCCCTCCAGTACACACAGCGAGCCGAATCCCTAAGATATTGTCCCTATGCCCTCACCCCCCTTCCGAGCCCTCGTTACTGGCGGCGCTGGATTTATCGGCAGCCACATCGTCCGCGCACTTTGCACGCGGGGCTGCAAGACCCGCGTTCTCGACGATCTCTCCCGCGGCCAGCAAGACCGCTTGCTAGATGTCGCCAACTCCATCGAATTTATCCAGGGC
>JBBRHH010000581.1:0-3810 GCA_038222915.1 Tepidisphaerales bacterium | reverse complement strand
GGTGTTTCAATGCGCGCCGTCCTCGCCCCATCCGAGGTCAGGCCAACCTTTTGCCGTTCCCACTTACCGTCCACGGCATCCGAACCCAGATCGATCAGCGGCATCAAATCCACCATCCTGGCCATGCCCTGACGGCCGCCGGCGGTGGATTCGTCGAGGCGCTTTTGGGCGAGGGGGCGGTTTAGGCCGGTGAGGGTGGGGAGGGCTTCTGAGTACCAGTAGGCGGCTCTTCTGAGGATGCCGCGTTTGTTGATTCCGGTTTGGCTCTGGGCCATGTCCCACCAGGCGTCGGCGGCCTTGGTTTGGGCAGCTGGGTCTTTGGCGGCGGATTTGTCGAGGTTGACGAAGACTTTTAGTGCGCCGTCGGAGCCTTTGGCGAGCATGGGGAGGCCTATGTGCCATTGGTTGCGGACGAAGCAGAGGAATTTGCCGGCGGCGAGGTTGGCTTCGGGGTCGCTCGGGGCGGTGGCGAGTTTTTCGAGGGAGGATTTGCTGAGCTGGTAGAAGGCCTGGACTTCGTTGGTTTCGGTGACTTGTTCCTTGACGAAGGAGTACATCGGGAGGTCTTTGACGGTGTGGCAAGCCTTCTCGGCGGCGTTGGCGGATTCCTGGGCGAGGTCGTAGTTGCCGTCCTTGAGGGCCTGATCGCTTAGCTTGAGGAGGGGCATGAGGAGGATCTGGGCGGAGTAGGGGTTGACCATTTCGCCGACTACGCGTTTGAGGGCGTCGCGTTTGAGGGCGCTTGCGTCGGATTCGTAGAGTTTGGTGGTTTGATCGATGGCGAGGAGGGCGGTTTCGAGGTCGGCGTTGTTGGCCGAGAGTTTGGCGGCGTCGCGGAGGAGGACGTAGCGGGCGGCGGGGTCGTTGGTGGTTTCTTTGGCCTGGTCGAGGAATTTTATCGCTAGGTCTTTTTGTTCCGCTGCTTTTTTGGGTGGGTAGGGTTTGTAGATATCGGCGATTGTTTTTTCGGCTTTGGTGATGGCGGCGGGGTCGGGGATGGGGAGGAGGGGTGGGGCGACTTCGGCGGCTTGGAGGATGGCGGGGGAGATCAGGGTGGCGATGATCAATAGGGCGATGCGGAATTTATCTGGCGGCGGCATGGTTTCTCCTGAAAGACGGGCAGTGGATGCTAACCGGCGGAGATGGGGTGTGCACGTTTGTTTGGCCGGGTTAGGGCTGTTTGTCGGGCTGGTTCACAACATTTTTGGCCGGGGATGCGTACAATTGGCGGAGTGTTTGATGCGGTTATTTGCCGTGTGCCTCTGAACTTTCTAGAGATCTTCGATGGGAGCCGTGATGAAGTCGGTAATTTTGATGACGGTGATTGGTTTGTCCGCTGCGTCGGGGTCTTGTGCGGATCGGGCGCCTGAAACGGGCGCGAAGGTGGATGCGGCCACGACGAAACCGGCGGCGCGTTCGACTGAGGTGGTGCGGAATGACATTGGGAAGACGCGAAAGCAATTGAGTGAGTTGATTGGCTCGCAGAAGGTCTTTTTTGACAAGGCCAGCCGTGAAGAGGCTGCGCCCAAGGCGATTCCGGTGATCAAGCAGATGATTGGATACTTCGATGAGCTGGCGACGATCGGTGATGAAAATGACAAGCAGCGTGCGCCGATGGCGCGGCAGCAGTTTCTGGAAGTGTTGACGGTGCTGGGGGACTCGGACGCCGAGGCGCAGTTGACCAAGCAGGCGGCGAGCCCGGACAAGGAAGTGGCGATGGACGCCAAGACGGCGCTGCTGAACGCGAAGTGGGCGGTTGGAAGCGGCGACGCTGCGGCGCAGGCGAAGGTGCTGGACGGATTGGAGGAGCTTGCGAAGACCGATCCGAAGAGCGACGCGGTGGCGGGCGTGGCGATGATGGCGGCGAACGTTGGGGCGACGACGCCGGAGTTGAAGAAGCGGGCGGAAAGTATTTTGATTGAGAAGCTGACGGGGGAGGCCGCGACGCAGGCGGCGGAGCAGATGAAGATCGCGGCGAAGATGCGGGGGATGGAAGGCAAGCCGCTGGTGCTGGCGGCGATGGGGCTGGATGGCCAGCAGTTTTCGACGGCGAACCTGAAGGGGAAGGTGATTCTGGTCGACTTCTGGGCGACGTGGTGCGGGCCGTGCCGGGCGGAGCTGCCGCGGGTAAAGAAGATTTACGCGGATTATCATGCGAAGGGGTTGGAAGTGCTGGGCGTTTCGTGTGATGAGAACGTCGAGGCATTGAATAAGTTTTTGAAGGCGAATCCGGATATGCCGTGGCCGCAGTTGTTTGACGCGGCGAAGCCGGGCTGGCATCCGCTGGCGACGGAGTATGGCGTGAAAGGGATTCCGACGATGTTCCTGATCGATAAGAAGGGCGTGCTGCGGTCGGTGGAGGCGCGCGAGGATTTTGAGGCGCAGATTCCGAAACTGCTCGCGGAATAAACCTAATGGAGGCGAGCGGTGGCGCAAGAACCGTTGCGGAATATCACGCCGGCGTTTCACGTGGCGCGGACGGTGAATGGTGCGGTGCACGTGTTCCAGGTTTATGTGCAGGGGGAGCGTATCTACTTTATCCGCGTGGGGGCGGGGCCGGGCGCTGATTATGCGGTGGCGGCGCAGGGAGGATTGGTGGGGGCGCTGATAGGTTACTGGATATCTTCGCGGCGGAAGAAGGCGCAGGCGGAACGGATTGAGGAGAACCGGTCGAAGACCTTGACGCAGATGCTGGCGGAACACAAGGTGAATCGGGTGATGGACGTTGCGGATGTTTCAGAGGGGGCGCTGGAGCCGGGCGGGTGGACGCTGAAGAAGGGGACGGTGCTCTGGCGGTTCAATCTGCGCGGGGAGAAGAAGCGGGTGACCTGCAATTTTCGCAAGCCGGAGGATGTGGAGGCGGGGATTGCTCTTCTGCCGCGGTTGTTTCCCGATCTGCGAATGGATGTTGCGCTGGACCAGAAATCGGGCCGGTATTTGAAAAAGCCGAAGTAACACTTTTCAGGGGAGGGGGAGGTCGGTGAATTCGAAGGGGATGGTGATTTCCTTAAATGCACTGGGGACTTGCCAGACGAGCTTCGCGGGTTCGCCGGGGATGGGGTTTGGGACTTCGGCGGCGCGGACGAACTGGAAGGTCATTTCGATCTGCTTTGGGGTGTTGTTGCGGAGGGCGGCGCGGTTGAGGAGGGGGCGGCCTTTGTCGTCGAGGAGGGTGAGATCGGCGAGGTGGAGGATCTGCTGGGTGGCCTCTTCGTCGGATTGGGAATCCTTGTGGGCGGCGATGACGCGGAGTTCGTAGACGTTGTCTTTTTTGGTCAGGTTCTGGATGAGGAGACTTCGGCCGGCGATGGTGGTGGTGATGTTCTGCGCTTCGGCGATGCTGGGGACTTCCCAGATCTGGGACTGGGTTTGGGCGAGGAAGCGGAGGGCGCCTTTTAGCCTGGTTATTTTTGTGCCGGCTTCGGCGGGCATTTGGAGGACGGCCTCGCTGGACCAGCCGAGTGGGCCGCCGGGAACGGGAGCGTCGGAGAGGGGTTGTTTGGGGAGGAGGGAGTGGCCTTTGTCGTCGGTTGCTTCTTCTATTTTTGCAAAACGGGAGCCGCGAACGCAGCGGAGGGTGAGCTCTGGGACGGCCATGATGGCGACTTTGAGTTCCTGCTGTGCTTCTTCGGGGCGGGCGACTTTGATGGCGTGGTAGACCTGATTGGCGACGAGGAGGAAGGGGCCGTTGACGTGGCATTGGCCGTCCATCCAGGCGCGGCCGTTGAGGGTGAAGGCGATGGATTTGTTGGCGATGGTGTGGGGGAAGGCGGTGGTTTTGGTGCAGGCTTCGGTGAGGACGGACCAGAA
>JBBRHH010000580.1:0-3845 GCA_038222915.1 Tepidisphaerales bacterium | reverse complement strand
TCGGCATCGAAATCTTGCTCGTTCCCGGCGACGTGCTCGGCAGCGCCGCCTGGATTTTGGGCGGCAGGCTTTTCGTGGGCTCGAGGTGGCTGGCCTGCTGGCTCGGCTGCATGCCGCTCGATACCGGGCCGGGGTGGAACTGAGCCGAGAGGCGGGCATTGCCGCCGCCGAAAACCGGCGAGGGAAATGCCGTCGCCGGAACGACGGTGGAGCCGATCGCCGTAACGCTGAGGGCAATGGCCAAGAAATTTGACGCGCGGAACATGACGATCTCCTATGATTTGCATCCAGGACTCAGGGCCGTCTGGACGGGATGTGAACCTTCACACCTGCAAATCAGTAACGCCGCCACGATGAGACGTTCATAAAATTAATTAGCGTTTACAGTTGTTTACCGTATGTTTACCGACCGTTTACGCAGGCAATAGGCGCATTTCAACCGCGTGCTTACGACCCGCGCGCAGCGGCCGACGAGACAAGGCCACCGGATTTCCGACCCCTCCGATCCCAGATTGACCAACGATTTTGTTTTGGCCCGGACGGCCTATGTCCGGCGGGATCACTGAGTCGGATCGAACACAGCGGAAACACGGTGATCGCAATCACAATCGCGCAAAGAAACAGGCCGCCCTGCTGAGGCGGCCTGTTCTGTAGCGATGATATTGGGAGCCGAAGCCAGCAAGCGCCGCCGGACACCGGAATTATCGGTTCGGCCAGCAGTACTTGTCTTCGTAACCCAGATGGAATCCCGCCGGACAACCGCTCGTGCTGGTGCGATTCGGCCAGCAATATCTGCCTTCGTAGCCACTATGTGTCCCGGCGGGACACGACAGCCCAGCCTCGACAAATTTCGACCCTATCGACAGCGAGAAGCCTCCGAACGGCGAGGCGGAAGCCGCCCCGGTCGAAACGACGAGTGCGAAACAGCTGCCAACGAGAAGCGACTTCGCTTTCAACAAACTGGATGTGCGGAACATGACGATCTCCTGTGGTTGGTAAGAAGGGGTTGAGCATCCAGGGCTCTCGGCCGGTCTGGACGGGATGTGAACATTCACACCATGCACATCCGTAGCCTCGTTCCGCTCCACGGTTCAGGTGATTTCCTTTCATTTACAGTCATTTACATCGGGTTCACCGGCCGTTAGCGGCGCGGCGGAAGCACCCGGAGGGACTACCGCCTGTCCGCTGCCCCGTGCACAATGCCGCGGCGCGACTTCGGCCTTTTGCTGAAAGGAAAACACCGTGAAGGGTGCCCGCCTCTTCTTTCTGGCAGCCGTGTTCGCCTGCGGGGCGACGCCGTCCGCATGGTCGGACGAACTGACGGAGACGCCAACGACATTTCCGGTCACCATCGGCGGCACTACGCTTCGTCTGGAAGGTTTCGTCATCAGGAAATCCGACGCCCGGGGCCGGCTGCCGATCGCGCTTCTGACAAACGGCGGCGCCGCCACCGCAACCGGCGGCGCGGCCGCAACTTCAGCCGCCTACGCCCACTATGCCCGGGACCTGGCGCGGCGCGGGTGGTTGGCGGTCGTGACGCTGAGGCGCGGCTTTGGCAGCTCCGAAGGCCCGAAACCCACCCCGCTCGCCTGCCAGGCTGCGTCGTTCGACGCATGGGCAACGGCTGCGGCCGACGATCTGCAGGCAACCATCGACAGCGTTTCGCAACGCCCGGATGCCGATGCGGGAAGAGTGATCGTGATCGGTTCTGAAATCGCGGGGGTGGCGGCCGTGGCGCTCTCCGCCCGTAATCCACGCGGGCTGCTCGGCGTCGTTTCGGTCTCGGGCGGACTCGTGTCCGAAACAAGCTGCCCGATGAACGACATCCTGGTCGATGGCTACAGGAAATTCGGAACCGGGAGCCGCGTCCCGAATCTGTGGATCTACTCCAGGAGCGACAAGATATTCGCCCCCGATCTTGCCGACCGTTTGCACACTGCTTTTCTCGACGCCGGCGGCGACGTCAAATTCGTCATGTTCTTTCACGACGGCAATGTCGGCACCCCGATATTCGGTCAGGCGACCGCGGCATGGTACGCTCAGATGGATGGCTTCCTGCGCGCCAAAAACCTTCCGACCTGGGGCGTGGCCGATATCAAGGATGTCGTCGACAGACTGAAAATTGCCGACAGGATGGAGCGGGACGATCTTCAGGGACATCTCGCCCAACACTATTTTTCGTCGCCGGGGGAAAAAGCGCTCGCGTTTTCGCCGACCTTGCAGGCGGCATGGGTGCGCCCGCAAAACAAGACCTTCGCCGAGCCGCGTCCACCGGTGACCTATCAAACCGGTTCCAAAACCCTTGATGACGCCCGTGCCGGAGCTTTGGCTTCTTGCCAGAAGGTGGCGCAGGATTGCGCCATCGTCATGGAAAACCTGCATTGGGTCGGTGACCTCAGATGATAAGCCAGCTTTGCACCAAAGCCGTCGCTGCGGCCATGGCAGTCATCATGTCGCTCGCGCTGACCACGTCCGCTGTGTCAGGCGACTTGATCCAGGAGTGGCAATACCTTCGCGTCGCTATCGACGGCAAAGCCGTTCGTCTGGAAGCGATGTTCGTCAAACGCGCCGATGCCAGGGGAAAATTGCCGATCGTGTTTTTCAATCACGGCCGGCCCGCCTTCAACGAAATGACGCTGGATCACAGTCTCACCGGCAACGATCCCGGCATCACTCTATTGGCCGACATGGCGCGCCGCGGCTGGCTCGCCGTGGCGATCCATCGGCGCGGGTTCGGCCTGTCCGACGGGCCGATGCAGTCGGACGCGCCATGCGCCGTGGATACCTACATGTCATGGATGAATGCCGACGCCGACGACATCCAGGCTTCCATCGCGGCCGTCGCGCGACGCCCGGATGCCGATCCGACGCGGATGATCGCGATGGGCGGATCGGCCGGCGGCGCGGCTTCGCTCGCATTGGGCGCGCGGAATCCCCCGGGTCTCATGGCCGTCGTCAACATCGCAGGCGGCGAACATTGGGCCGGATGCGCGGCCTTGCGCGACTCCATTCCGATCGATTTCAGGAATCTGGGCTCGCGCAGCCGTGTCCCAAACCTCTGGCTGTTCGCGAAGAACGATCAGAATCACCCGCTCGACCAGATCGAGGTCATGCGGGCTGCGTTCGCTGGCGCCGGAGCGGATCTCAAGCTGGTATTGTTCGAGCCGATCGGCGAAGACGGGCACAGCGGCATGTATTCGATTGCCGGTCGCACGCAATGGCTCGTCGAACTCGACAATTTTCTCAGGGCGCATAATCTTCCGACCTGGCCCCTTTCCAGCGTCGACACGGCGTTGCAAACGCTGCAATGGCCGCAATCGTGGCGCGCTTACGTCCAGGCCTATCTGGCTGCACCGGGCGAGAAGGCTCTTGCGCGAACGCTCAATAAACAGAATGCCAATTACCAAACGGCGCTCACGCTCGACGACGCCCGCAAACAGGCCTTGAGTGTCTGCCAACAGAAGGGCGAGCGTTGCGTGATCGTGATGGAAAACGATCGTCCGGCCGGATCGCAGTGATCCGCGGCTGTGGAGGCGGCATGAAACGCTTTCTGATATTCGGGATCCTGTTTCCGCCGCTCGCGTTCGTCATGACGTTTTGGGGGATGCTCCAGATTTTGAATTGGGCTTTGGGCGAGCCGAGCACAGCCGATCTGCACCAGCTGATCTTGCTGCCGATGGCTTATGTGTTGGCGATGGCGCCGGCGCTGCTCACGGCTTTGGTCGACGACAGGCTGGCCGAGCGGAACGTGCGCTATCACATCCTTTGGACGGCGCTCGCAGGTTACGCGTTGATCTTCGTCCCGCTCTTGACCGCGCTGTCGATGGGCTTTGTCCATGGGCCTT
>JBBRHH010000579.1:0-3846 GCA_038222915.1 Tepidisphaerales bacterium | reverse complement strand
AACCACAAGCAACTCCGACGCCGGCGTCAGCGCCACCAACACCGATCCCGCGTCCACGATCGCGCCATCGCCGCCGCGGCCGCCGCCACCCACCCCGCCGCCGCGCGGTCGTCGGCCGCCCCCGTTTCCCCCGCCACCCCCGCCACCCCCGCCACCTCCCCCACCACCGGCCGCACCCACCTTTTCACTCCAATTGAGTTTCCCGCTGGTCGCGTCGAGGCAGAACAATTCGTTGCCCGCCGTCAATCCGTACAACAGACCATCCTTGAGCAGGGGGGTGCTGAACAGAACCGATTCATCCGCATTCTTCCAAAGCTCTTTTTCGACGAACTTGTCCCCATCCTTGTCCAGCTTCACCGCCCGTGTCCCGCGTCCCCCGCCACTGAAAATCACCGTCTGGCCATCGACAATCGGCGAAGCCGCGTTGTAGCCCCCGGGCCCTTGCGTCGCGAAAGGCGTCTCCCAGACCAGCTTTCCCTCCAGCACTGTCAGTGCAACAATGCGCCGTTCAGTCTCCGCAACCACCAGCTTCGTCCCGCCCACCGTAATGATGATCGGCGATGCATACGCCGGGCTGTCCCCCGCCCATTTCCATTTCTGCTCCCCGGTGGCCATGTCATACGCCACCATTCCACCGTTGCTCCGTCCACCCGCCTGCGCAATGCATAGCCCATCCTCAATCATCGGCGAGCTTGAAATAAAGAAGTTCGGCGCAGCCCCCTGGAAGTCGTCCTTCCGCCAGAGCTTCTTGCCGCTGGCCGCCTCGAAGCACGAGATCGTCCCGCGCAAGCCAAACGTGATCACCCGCCCATCCGCCACCGCCGGACAGCTTCGCGGCCCCGAAAAATTCGACGCCGGCCCGTTCGCCCCCTGCACCTCATACTTGTCCTGCCAGACTTCCTTCCCCGTATCCGCCTCGAGACAGCGCGTCACCTCATTGCCCGCCTGACGCGAAAAAACAAACAGCTTGTCGCCCACCAGCGCCGGCGTCGCCACCCCATCCCCGACACTCACCTTCCACTTCTGCGTCAACGCCTTCGGCCATTCCTGTGGTGCCTTAAACCCCTCCGCCTTCGCATCTCGATGCGCCCCGCGCCATTGTGGCCAATCCTCCGCGCCGGCAAAATGCGCTGCCGATCCAAAAAGCGCAACACCAACAGCCAACGCCGCCATCCGATTGAATTTCGTCATATCTACTCCAGTGCTCGCAGGTCCCGTCCAAATTCCAACGCACCATCGCACAAATCATTGCCCGCCCCTCAAGGCTTTGTTGTCGGCTCCGCCAAAATCTTGTCCAGATAAACGCCAACTTTCTGCGCCCACAACTTCCCATGCGCAATCTGCCCGCTCTCACTGAAATGAACCCCGGCCCGATCACGCCCGCGCAGCGAATCCGTATCCGGCCCCTCCAGCGCAACCCCATCCGTCCAAACCGCCTTCTGCGCCCCCCGAAACTCCTCGTCGGCCGCATCCTTCTCACTATGAAACGTCGCCTGCGCCACAAACCAAGGCACATCCCACGCGGCATCCTTACGAGAAGCACGAATCATCTTCTCCAGCAGCCCGCGATACTGTTCCCCGGTCATCTGCCGATTCGCCGGATATCCTTCCCGAGCCTGCCCGGCATCGGATTCCCCCTGATGCCAAAGCACCCCACGAAACCCACGCGGCCCCAGCGTCTTCATCCGCCGCAACAGACCATCATAAAGTTCCCCCGTGCATTCCCACTGATTCTCCCCAACGGTCTTCACAAAATTGTCCAGCGTCGGATGCACTTCAATCTTCTCCCCCTTCATCAGCCACTGCCGCACGCTCGTCGCCCCGCATCCCGTGCTCGCCACACCAATCGGCACCTTGTACTTCTCAAACATCGCATCGCCAAAAGCAGGCCAACAACTCCCGCCGCCACTGTGATCCGCCGTCCCCGGCTGCGGATCATCCGCCAACCTCCACTTCACGCCATCAAACGTCGCCACCCGCTGGGTCAAAGTCTTTAGCTTCGCTGCCCCATAGTTGGTCGAATTGGATTGACCAGCGACCACAAAAACTTCCCCCACCCCAACATGTTCAACCCGCGCCTCCTCAGCACCCGCCCGAAACTCCATCCGATACCACCCGCCCGCCGGCGTCCCAATCTCCTGCCGAAACGCATGCCCATCCGCCGCCACGGTTACCGCCTGCCATTCCGGCGCAACCTTCCCCTCAAGCGGCTCTCCCACAATCCGAACCTCTAGCTTCGCATTTTCCGCCACGACGGACTCAATCAGGATGACGCCCGACAGCCGAGTCCGCCGCTGAAAAACCTCATACTCCGTCGGCGACACAATCCGAATCGCGGGCGGCGCGGCAAACACCGGCATAGCTGCCAAAAGCACGATGATCGAAAAATTGCGAGACATGCACCCTCACTTAATGAACTGCACATCTGGCAAAGCAGCCTTAAACTTATCCATCGCCGCCGGCGTCGCATGAACCGTTCCCATATTCACTTTCTTCAGATTCTTCAGCCCCGCGAGCGTTTCAATTCCCGCATCCGTCAACTGCGATCCATCCACAACCAACTCCGTCAGTTTGGTCAGCTTGAGCAACTGCTTTGCATCGTCATCCTTGATCGCCCCATTGAAAACCCGCAGCACCTGAAGCGTCGGAATGTCCGAAGCATTGCGGACCGTTTCACTGATTCCTTCAAGATCGTGAATATCCAGTTCGCGAAGCTTCGGCAGCTCTTTGAGCGGCGCGATGGCCGCACCCGTCGCCGTGCGGCTCCCCAGTTGCAGGCGCTCGATGTTCTTCAAATTGGCTAGATTCTTCGCCCCCGCGTCGGTGAAATGTGTGTGAACAACCTCCAGCCGCTCCAGGCTGGTCAGGTGACCAATTTCCGCAAGCCCCGCGTCGTTCACCGGCGTGTAATGAAAATTCAGATTCGAAAGATGGGTGAGCTTCCCCAGAAAACGAAACCCCGTCCCGTCACACTTCGCGCTTGCAAAACTCAGCACTTTAAGATTCGTCAGACCGCCAAGCGGCTCAAGAAATTCATCGGTGACCGGCGTAAGCGTTAGGTTCAAATGTTCAAGGTTGGTCAGCCCCGCCAGATGCTTAAGCCCCGGCCCATGAATCCCCGTATTCGCCACATCCAACTTACGAAGATCAGTAAACCCCTCAAGCCGCGCCAACCAGTCATCGTTCACAGCTTCATTCAACTTGTAATCCTTGGCATGCAGATTCTGCCGGTCGGCCAGATCAACACCAGTCACCCGATCGAAAACACCCGTCGCCGCGTCGCCCGCCAGCGCCCGCAGCCACGCCGGCCCGCCCGGCGAAGTCTCCAGCACACCCTTCCTCGTCGTCAACTCAGCCGCCAGCGTCGCATTCTTCGCATGACGATCGGCCGCCGCCTCCAAATCCTTCACCTCCCCCTCCATCTTCGTCCGCAATGACTTGTCCGAAACCTTGACAATCGCCTCAGAGATCGCGGCATGAATTCCGTTTGAGTCTTTCCCGGATGTCGCACAGGTGGCAAGAAGATTGCGAATCACCTCCACATCGGCATCGCTCGCCTTCACAACCGGCGCATCATCCGCCGCCCGCAGATTCCCAGCGACAACTCCAAACGCAATTACAACCGCGAGCATCGCCCGCATAAGAAGGCCGGTAGGGTGGTTCATAAGAGAATGGTCGAGCCAACGCACCCGACCGTCAAGTTGTGGGTGCACGACCGTCTCTGTACACCTCACTTGGCGGCTTGGAACGCCTTGACGCGATTTTGGCCCACGGCGGAGCCGCGCGGGCGGCTCTCGTGAAAGTTCTCCGCCCGGCCATCCTCGCTCAGGTATGCGGCGCGAACCT
>JBBRHH010000578.1:0-3851 GCA_038222915.1 Tepidisphaerales bacterium | reverse complement strand
ATAGTCCAATGAAGTAGTGGTTTCTGGAGTGGTTTTCATGAACAAAGCCTGTGAAATCGCGGCCTGCAATCACTGTGGACCGGTCAACACCTGTCAGTTGCACCAGCTTGGTATTGGCTGCAGTGGCACGGTTTGCGTGGTTGAGGGCGAGCCTGAACTCCGACGCCGCCTGTTGGAAATGGGCTTCTGCAACGGGGCGACGGTCGAGGTGATCCGCCGGGCGCCGATGGGCGATCCCATCGAATTGTCGCTCCGCGGCTATCACTTGTCGTTGCGAAACGATCAGGCCAAACACGTAAAAATCATTCAGACCACGAAAGTTTGATTGGCGGCTGGACGCGGCTTCGTGGATGACGATTTTGGATCCCGAAACCCGCCCGGTCCGGTGCGATGTCCACTCTACACTCCACTTTCGCTAACCCCTCGACAACTGGCCAACTTACAGTCGCCCTGGCTGGAAATCCAAACAGCGGCAAAACCACCCTCTTCAACGCTCTGACCGGCCTTCGACAAAAGGTTGCCAACTACCCGGGCGTAACCGTCGAAAAAAAGACCGGCAGGTGCAAACTCCCTACCGGCCAGGTCGCCAACATCATCGATCTCCCCGGTACCTACAGCCTCATCAGCCGCTCGCCCGACGAAGTCGTCGCCATGCAGGTCCTGCGTGGCCTCCGCGCCGACACCCCCGCCCCCGACCTTGTCGTCGTAGTCATCGACGCCAGCAACCTCCAACGCAATCTCTACCTGGTCAGCCAGCTCATCGAGCTAGGCCGACCCATGGTCGTCGCCCTCAACATGACCGATGTCGCCGAGCGCCGAGGCCTCCGTGTCGACGCCGCTGCCCTGCAGCGTGAACTCGGCGTCCCCGTCATCCCCATCGTCGGCCACAAACGAAAAGGAATTGCCGAACTCAAAACCGCGATTGCCTCTGCCGCGGTCGCGCCTCTCCCCGACTGGCAACTCCCCGAAGTCATGCGCGAAGAACTCCTTCTTGTCGGCGGCGGGCTGGCCATTCTCGACAGCGACGAGGCCTCAGGCTTTCATGTATCAACTGCGAGCCCCGACCTGGCCAAATCTGGCAAATCACCGCCAGAACTCGGCACCTCCGCGATCCCTCGCTCCTGGATCTGTCGCGGCGACGACAGCGCCCGCCACATCGATCGCTATCAGGCTGTGGCCGAGCGCCTCCTGATTGGCGACCGCGCCGAAGATATCGCCGCCATCGCCACCCGCGAGCCCATCGCCTCCCTTCTCACATCGGCCACCAATCGCCTCCTCGCCGTCGGTATTGATCCCATGCACGCCGATATCGAAGCCCACTACCGCTGGATTGAAAAAGTCGTCCACGCCGCAAGCTCCGCGGCCCGCATCACCGAATCACAAACCCCCGGCAACGTCCTCGCCTACGCCGCGCCGGTACGACGGCCGCTCAGCGAGCGCATCGATCGCATCCTCATCCACAAATTCTGGGGCCTGATCATCTTCGCCCTCATCATGGGCACCCTCTTTGTCACCCTGTTCTGGCTGGCCCGCCCCATCATGGACGCCATCGACGCCGGCGTAAAATCCCTCGCGGTCCTCACTACCGCCCACATGACCGAAGGCCCGCTCCGCGCCCTGTTGAAAGACGGCATCTTTGGAGGCGTCGGCGTCGTCGTCGTCTTCGTCCCTCAAATTGCACTGCTCTTCCTCTTCCTCGCCATCCTCGAAGACAGCGGCTACCTCGCCCGCGCCGCATTCTTAATGGACCGACTACTCGCCAAGGTCGGCCTCCACGGCAAGAGCTTCATCCCGCTCCTCAGCTCTTTCGCATGCGCCATCCCCGGCATCATGGCCACCCGCACCATCGAAAGCCGCAAAGACCGCCTCGCCACCATCTTCGTCGCCCCCTTCATGAGCTGCAGCGCCAGACTCCCCGTCTACACCCTCCTCATCGGCGCGATCTTCGCCACCTCAGCATCGATCACTAAGGCCGGCATCATGCTCGCCCTCTACACCTTGGGAATCGCCGCCGCCGCGGGCACCGCCTGGATATTCAAACGCTCCCTCTTAAAAGGCGGCCCCTCCTCCTTCATCCTCGAAATGCCCACGTACAAGCTGCCCCAACTCTCCCAAATCGCGCGGCAGGTCTCGACCAACACCAAGGCATTCATCACGAAGGCCGGAACAACAATCTTCTTCCTGAGCGTGATTCTGTGGGCGATGAGTTATTATCCGCGATTGCCAGAGGCCCGAGCGCAAAGCATTTCCAAGACGGTGCATAATCAAATGGAAATGAGCGGGGCTCCGGTCGGAATACCGACAGACAATGGGATCTGGTACAGGACGTTTAGTCGACCTGCAACGATGCAGGAGATGGACAATGCGGCCAACAAAGCAATTGCCGCCGCCCAAAGCGAACACTCCATCGCCGGCCATCTCGGCCACGCCATGGAGCCCTTCATCCGCCCCCTCGGCTACGACTGGAAAATGGGTGTCGGCCTCGTCGGCGCATTCGCCGCGCGCGAAGTCTTCGTCAGCACCCTCGGCATCATCTACAGCGTCGGCGAAGTCGAAGACGGAAAAACCGCCGATCTCGCGACCGCCATGAAGGCCGACCGCTACACCTCCGGCCCACGCGCCGGCCAAACCGTCTGGACGCCCCTCTCCGCCCTCAGCCTCCTGGTCTGGTTCGTCCTCGCCATGCAGTGCATGAGCACCTTCGCCATAGTCCGCCGCGAAACTGCCAGTTGGCGCTGGCCAATCTTTATGCTGCTCTACATGAACGCACTGGCGTATGTCGTCAGCCTGGGCGTGTATCAAATCGGACGGATTTGGTGGACCTAGCCGCGTACAATGAATCATCGCACCGATGAATCCATGAAGTAATCGATGAACGTCATGCCCCTCTGGTTGCAAAACATCCTCGTCTTCCTGATCGTCGGCCTTTGTCTCGGCGCAGTCGTATATCAGGCCGCCCAAAGTCTCCGTGGCCGCAAGAGTCGCCTGGGAAGCTGTTGTGCCAAAGGCTGCACTCCGCTGCCCACTTCCGCCAAGCCCACCCAGAAAGTTCAATTCATTCCGGTCGAGATGCTCTCGCGCAAACACTAAAACTGGCGCCAAGGTTATCGGTTGTTAATAAATTGTCGACTCGGCCCAAAACCCTTGCGAACCCCTTCGGGCACCTCTACAGTGTCCTCGTTGTCGAAGCCGTCACGAGTGACCAACAATCATTCTGGGCAATGGACTGAGAAAAATTTAGTCTCTACCCTTGACGCGACGACAATGATTTCTATAATTCCTCTCCGCTATTGAGGACGTAACGAACGGAACGGAAGGACAACGAGGCAACGAACCCATTTGAGGAAAACAGGCTTGGTGATCCACCAATTCTTTTCCAACATCCCGTTCTGACACCAGTCACACTTTACATTTGAAGTCGCTGGTATTGGCCGGTGATGCGAGTTTTCCAGACGAACCGTCGTCTCTAAAACTGTTTGCCGAACTCGAATGAGTCGGCCGGTTTAACACCGACCCACTCATCCGCGTTAGGCGGAAGCTTCGTCGAGATCAGTCGAAAGACGAAATCAAAAACGAAGGTCGTTCTTTGACAAGTGAATAGTTTGAGGTCTTAGTCCATTTTTCTGCGATGTCCGGCGGGACCGTTCTTCGTGTTTGTCGCTTCAGCGATGGTGCGACAGGTTTGAGGGATGGTTGGTGCCGGATGATATGTATTGAAGTGCGAGCACCTTTTGGCGATATATTGATCCGTTACTGACGAGACAGCGGTTGTTTCTCTGCCTAGGGAAGCGGTTGGCTGTCGGCTGTTTATCACGCCCTGATAGACGGTGATCGGTAAATGTGGTCAAGCT
>JBBRHH010000577.1:0-3857 GCA_038222915.1 Tepidisphaerales bacterium | reverse complement strand
GGCAAAGCGGCCGATCGTGAACAACAAGGTGTGGAAACCGCCAGCGGACCATCCGTGGGCGAAACCGGCTCATGTTGCAATGCCCGCTTCGGCTGCGCCTGCGCGGGCATTGCAACATGAGCAGAAACAGAGGACAGTTCTATTGCGATGAAAGCGAGGACATTTCTATTGCGATAGGACACAAAGTACCTTTCGACGCTTGCAACCAGTGCACCCCCGGCTATACTGCTCGATTCGTCAATTGACAGACCATTGGAGAACCTGAATGTCGGTGAAGCTAAGACTTAAACGCATGGGCCGCAAGAATCACGCCTTTTATCGCTTGAATGCGATGGATGTGCGTTCGCCGCGTGACGGCCGGGTGATCGAACAGCTCGGCTATTACGATCCAATCAACAAGGATGCGGCCAAGCAGTTTGTGGCCAATCTGGAACGCTGCCGTTACTGGCTGGACCATGGCGCTGTTCCGTCGGGAACGGTGTCGTCGCTGCTAAAGAAGAGCGGCCTCGACCACAAGCATTTAAAACTGCCGACGCCGGGCAAGCCGAAGGCTGCTCCGGTCGTGGCAGGCGAAGCCAAGGCGGCGGCACCGACCGCCTGAGGCGAATATTGGACGAACAGCCAAGGCCCGTTTTATCGACGGGTCTTGTCGTTTTGAGAAGTTGCAGGAAGCGACGCGTGTGGCGAGGCCGGACGGATGTCGCTGCGAATTGACATTTTGACCCTGTTTCCGGAGATGTTTGGGCCTGTTTTGGGCACGAGCATCCCAAGCCGGGCGGCGGCGAAGGGGTTGGTCGAATATCACCTGACCAACATACGAGACTTTTCCACCGACGCCCATAAGTCTGTGGATGACCGCCCGTTTGGTGGCGGCCCGGGAATGGTGATGATGTGCCAGACGATGTTTGACGCCGTTGAGGCGGTCGAACGTCTGGACGAGAGGCTGGCGACGCGGATTTTATTGACTCCGCAAGGCAGGCCTCTCACGCAGGATTTGGTCGGCGAACTGGCAGGCCGGGAACGGCTGCTGTTGATCGCCGGACATTATGAAGGCTTCGACGAGCGGATTTCGATTGGTTTATCGCCGATGGAAGTCAGTATCGGCGATTATGTGCTGTCGGGCGGCGAAGTGGCCGCGATGGTGCTGGTCGATGCGGTGGTGCGGTTGCTCCCTGGAGCGCTGGGCCATGAGCAGGGAGCCGAGGACGAAACATTCGCCGGCGGGTTGATCGAGTACCCGCAGTTCACGCGGCCCCGCGAGTTTCGCGGGATGAGCGTGCCGGATGTGCTCCTGAGCGGCAATCACAAGTTGATTGCGGCCTGGAGGATGGATCAGCGAAAGCTGCGAACTGAGGAACGCCGGCCGGACTTGTGGAAGACGTATTTGGAATCGCAGATTACTGAACGCGGATTGCAGGAATTTGACAGTTGAATTTGACGGTTAGGAGCCACCATGTCGCAGCAAATTATCGAGCAGGTTGAGAAGTCGTCGTTGAAGGCCACGCAGCCGCAGTTCGCCATCGGCGACACGGTGGATGTGTCGACCCGCATCATCGAAGGTGAGAAGGAACGTCTGCAGACGTTTTCCGGCACCGTGATCGCCCGCAAAGGCCGGGGCACCAATGAAACTTTCATCGTCCGCCGGATCGTGAACAACGAAGGCGTCGAGCGTATCTTCCCGGTGAATTCGCCCTACATCGCGAACATCGTGGTGAAGCGCAGCGGCGAGACCCGCCGGGCCAAGCTGTTCTATCTCCGCGATCGCGTCGGCAAGGCCGTGCGGTTGGTCGAGAAGCGCAAGGCGAAAGCCGCCGACGCCCCCGCCGCCAAGACCGAAACGCCGGAATTGGCCGCGGTCGCGAGCTGAGCAAGAGCGCCAGCCTGATTTAATTGAACTATCACTGCGACGGCCTGTGAGGATCACAGGTCGTCGCAGTCATTTCTGGTTGACACTTTTGCTCAACGGATGGGATCGATAGCCCGCTAACGATTCAAGTCACCCGACATTGTTCGGCGCGCCCTTTGCAGCTCTTTCTCGACCGGTGGACCGACAATTTTAACCCCCCGGCTGAAAGGCATCCCCATGCGATTTGTCTACACACTCATCATGCTCTCCATGTTTTGCCTGCCGGTCTTATCTGGCTGCGGCGACGACGACCACCACGATCACGACCGTTGGGACCGTCGCGAGCACCGTGATGTGGATCACGATCATGACCATGATCGCGATTGGGACCATCGTTGAATGCAGCGGACCTGAACGAAATTCACGCGAGGAACGCGCACGGTGCGCGTTCCTCGCTTGGTCCAACCCGTGTCCACCAGTATCATTCCTCGTCCAACGAGGAAACAGGTGAATGACAAGCTACGTTGGGGAGTTCTAGGGACTGGCACGATCGCGACGGCCTTTGCTGAAGGCCTTCTCACATCAAAAACTGGAACACTTGTCGCGGTGGGCAGCCGCTCACAAGCCTCAGCCGATACGTTCGTGAAATCCTGTGGCAGTGTGCGCGCCCACGGTTCGTACGAAGCACTCTTCGCCGACGCGGACGTCCAAGCCGTTTACATCTCGACGCCCCATCCCCATCACGCCGAATGGGCGATAAGAACGGCTGAGGCAAAAAAACACATCCTGTGCGAAAAACCGATCGGGATGAATTGCGGCGAAGCGATGTCGATCGTTGAGTCGGCCATCGCTAACGACGTCTTCCTGATGGAAGCGTTCATGTACCGCTGTCACCCCCAGACTCTGAAACTGGTCGAGCTGTTGCGCGAGAAGGTGATTGGCGAAGTTCGCGTGATCACCGCCAGCTTTGGTTTCCAGGCGGAGTTCGATCCCAAGCGCCGGTTGTTCAGCAACGCGCTGGGCGGCGGCGGGATTCTCGATGTGGGATGTTATCCGGCCTCGATGGTCCGGCTGGTTGCGGGAGTTGCGAGCGGCCGGGATTTCGATGAGCCCATCGAACTGAAGGCCAGCGGCCGGCTGAACGATCAAACCAGCATTGACGAGTACGCCGCTGCGGTCCTAAAATTTCGTGGGAACCCCGCGGCGGGTCAGGGGCCGATCGTTGCCCAGATCGCAACATCCGTCATAGCCAATCTCGACAACACGTTGCGCATCGTCGGCGAGAAAGGGAGCATCTTTCTCGCGACGCCATGGGTGCCGGCTCGCGACGGCGGAAAGGCGACGATTACATTGCATCTGAACGGCGAGGAACAGCCACGCGAAATCGTCATTGAAACCAGCCAGCAGATTTACGGCATTGAGGCCGACACGGTGGCCGCGAACGTCGAGCGTCGTCAGGGCGCCTCGCCCGCGATGAGCTGGGACGACACGCTTGGAAACATGCGCACGCTCGATCAATGGCGGCAGCAGATCGGGCTGGTCTACGACCAGGAAAAGCAGGACCAACTTCCCACCGCTTCACGCCGGCCACTGGCGGTGGGTTCGAACAGCATGACATATGGCGCGATTCCGCACGTCGACAAGAAAGTGTCGCGGCTCGTGCTGGGCGTCGACAATTTCACATTCCTCCCGCACTGCGCTGCCATCTGGGACGCCTTCTTCGAGCGCGGCGGCAACTGCTGGGACACGGCCCACATCTACGGCGGCCACGGGGCTTGCGAGCGCACGCTTGGCCAATGGGTGAAGGCGAGAAACATCCGCGATCAGATCGTCGTCCTCGACAAGGGAGGCCATTCGCCCGACTGCAACCCGGTGGCCGTTTCACGCCAGCATTTCGAAAGCCTCGACCGGCTGCAGATGGACCATGTCGACATTTACATGCTGCATCGCGACAACCCCGATGTGCCGGTCGGCGAGTTTGTCGACATCCTCAACGAACACAAAGACAATG
>JBBRHH010000576.1:0-3863 GCA_038222915.1 Tepidisphaerales bacterium | reverse complement strand
ATGCAGGAGATCAGAACATGATCGCCCGCCTTGAACGTCGTCACGGCGGCCCCGACGCTCTCGACGATGCCGACACCCTCATGACCGAGAATTCGCCCAGGCGTACACGTCGGGACGTCGCCCTTGAGAATGTGCAGGTCGGTGCCGCAGATCGTCGTTTTCACTATTTTGACGATGGCGTCGGTGGGAGCCGTGATTTCCGGCTTTGCATAGTCTTCCAGGGCTTTCTTGCCAGGCCCCTGATACACGAGCGCTTTCATCGTGCTTGCCGATTTGGCCTGAACACGCGCTGCCGGCTTCTCCATCGTTGTGAGGGACATGGTCAGTTACCTTTCAGATTAGTTGGTTGAAAATTAATCAAAACAATCATCGATCCGATTGCGTCAGCAGACCGCGAAGCAGATCAGATCCGCGCGTCGCCCATCGACGCGGGCTCTGCCGCCACGACGCTTGGGCGTCACGACGGAACCGGCGAGGCTTCTTCCGCGAGTGACGCGCGAGCGCTGCCGTTGGCACCGGCCGGCCTTCCAGTCTTCTCAACGATGTCGAGGAATGGTTTGATGATGTCGATCGGCATCGGGAAGACAACAGTGGAGTTCTGTTCCGCGCCAATCTCTGTCAGTGTTTGCAGGTAACGCAACTGCATTGCGGCCGGAATGCTGGAGAGAATCTTGGCGGCGTTGACAAGGGTTTGCGAGGCCTGGAACTCTGCTTCTGCATGGATGATCTTGGCGCGCCGGTCGCGCTCTGCCTCCGCCTGCTTGGCGATGGCACGCACCATGTTGTCCGTGAGCTCAACGGTTCTGATCTCAACGTTGCTCACCTTGATTCCCCAGGTTTCGGTCTGGCTGTCGAGGATACTCTGAACATCGGCACTGAGCTTTTTCCGCTCGGACAACATTTCATCAAGCTCATGCTGACCGAGAACTGCACGCAATGTCGTCTGAGCCAGCATGTTTGTGGCGGGAATATAATTCTGGACCTGGATGATGGCCCGTTCCGGATTGACGACATTGAAGTAGAGCACTGCGTCGACCTTCATCGAAACGTTGTCACGGGAGATAACGTCCTGGGTCGGAATTTCGATGACTTGAATGCGCAAATCCACGCGCACCATGGTCTGGATGCCCGGAATCAACAGCACGAGGCCCGGCCCTTTGACTCTCTGAAAGCGGCCCAGGGTAAAGACTACGGCTCGCTCATATTCGCGCAGGATTCTCACTGACGCGCCGAGCAGCACCAATGCCAGGACCACAATAAACGGAGTGAGCAACAGGGTTGAATAGTACATGATCTTGCTCCCTTCCTTCAGAGCAAACGAACTTTCGTCCCAGGCTGAGGCGAAGCCAGTGAAAGACTTGATCCGCGCGCCTGTCGTTTTCAGCGGCGGCTGGTCGGATCGCCGTGACCGAACGGCCTCGATGCCGAATTTCCGACGGCACTACCGCGGTGCAGGCTCGCTAACGACCGGATGACGTTAGAGCTGCTTACCTGGCCTCACATCGCCATAATATTTATGGAAATGATTCTCGTAGGCTCGATCGACCGTTATCGATGGATTGTACGTCGGGCTGTCTTTGACTTGCTGGCGACCGACGTTGAGGTTCACCAGGTTGTCAGTCCAGTCGATCTCTCGTACCGAACGCGGCGAAATCAGAACCTTTTTTCCAGGCCACCAGTTCTTGGTGTCGACGACCAGATAGTGGATGCTCCAATCGGCATCCTCCAGCAGAAAGTCCTCGATGTGACCAATCTCGCCGTCGTCGGCGTGGATACGGTAAGCCGCGACCGCTTCAATGCTGCGGAGATGCGGATCGTCATCACTATGCCGCGCAGCGGCAATATCCTCGGCACGGCGTATCGAACCCGCGGACGGTGGGGGCGCAATAGCACCGCCCCCGTATCCGTAGGGGCCCATATATCCCAGGCCGCCTAGGTAATAGCCGCTACCGCTTCCCCAATAAGGCCTCCAGCCATAATAGTCGTAGATGTCAGTTTCCCTCTGACGCGACACCGGCCGCTTAGTATCGACGTCCGGACTTTCCTTGACCTGCTGCATGGTCAGTCTGACCGGAAATTCCTTCTCCTCTTGATCGGGGTGCCCCAGCACAGAGGGCGGCAGCAGGACCTTTCGGCCGGAAAGCCAATTGCCAGTGTCGACGACCAGCCAACGAACCACCCAACTGCCGTCATCAAACAGAAAGTCACTGACAGTGCCGATACGGCCATCGCTGGCCGCGATAGCGTAACCATTGATCGCTGATGCATTCTGCAACATTTCAAACTCCTGTCTCACGCCCGCCCGGCAATTGCGCTCCTGCAAGAACACTTGGTCGCGTCTCGTCGATGGGCGCGTGAAGACGCGCCCCAAAGTCACGAAACGACTTGTGATTGGTCACCGCAACTTCCGCGGACATGGCGGCAACGGCCTCGATTGCAATTAGGTTCCTAAGAAATTTGCGCGTGACTATTACAAACGCATTAAATCCGCGCAGTCGTGGGCGCTTCACCTGTGAAGGCCAGCGTGAGCAATACTGCTCGGTGTATGGCTGCATGGCCAACCGAATTGAACGTATGAGATCGCGCCCGCGCTATGACGCTACCCCTGCGCCCAATCACAGACTGTGCAGTATCGCTCACATCGAGAGCTTTTGGATGTTGATGAAAACTGAGTTCGCAAGACTCGTCCATCGCGACAACCGTCCAGTCGCATAACCACCCCGCGGTGGGTGCCGCCTTCATGAACACGATGCGCTTTGCTGGGCGACAGCGCGTCCATGTTCTCCCGTATGTAGGGGGTGCGATCGGTACGGTAACGTCCCGGCTCGGACGAAGCGCGCGGACTCAGATAGCGATGTGCGTGCGCCCATTCGGAAACCGTGAGCAATGGATCGGGCTTGAGCGCTTCGCGCCAGACTTGGCCGAGTTCGTCTGCGCCCTCGAAGCTGAATAGACTGTCCAAAGGACATCATCGAAATTCTGGGCGCACTTCGGCGAGATCGGCCAACTGGGCGCGGACATGGTCTCCAGGATCTTTGCATCGGATGCGCCTCCACGCCGAGTTCGGCTGCCATAAGGGCCGCAACCCGCGCTGGCCAATTGATCGTTCGGCCTCGTCAAACCCAACAGGTCGAGGTCGAAGGCCTCCTCCTTTAGCGTAGCCAGCTCGGCCGCCAGCATCTGGTCGTTCCACCCGGCGTTGGTGGCGATCTGGTTGTCGGCGACATCAGCGCCCGCCGCTGCGTCGGCGTCAGGTGCGACAACACGATCACCGACGCCTCCGACAGCCCCAGCTTGCGCCCGGCCGTGTCCCGCGACAATGACGCCGTCGTGGACAACCATGACCGGATTGAGAAGCCAAACTCGGCGATCGATCCCGCGATCTGCGCCACCTGCTCCTCGGAATGGTGCGAGTATTGCGCGCGTGCGGGATCAATCGCGCGGCCATCGCTCGACCTTGTCGGAAAACTGCAATTTCATTGCTCGATCGATGTAACGGGTCGCGGCCGGCGGGATGGTAACCGAAGCAGGTGGTAACAAGCGCCCGCGTACCACCCTCCGGTTACCAGGGGCGCACGCATAAAACATCGATTTACAGGCGTCCCAGAGCATGGCGCCTAATTCCGCAGTGGTAACCTGGCGGGGTGGTAACTCAGATTTCGCGGCTGTTGGTAGCGATGTCCCGGGCCGTTGCCCCCCGCATACGTTTTAGAGCCAGGGAGGACCCAAGTTCTTATGGCATGCGCCGATACAACCTTTGCCGCTCCTGCTCGCGGCGAATGTCGATCCATGATTGGCCGGTGTCCTCGTCGATCGGGTTGCCCTCACCATGTCGCGTGTAGGCGATCAGCACATTGCCGATG
>JBBRHH010000575.1:0-3872 GCA_038222915.1 Tepidisphaerales bacterium | reverse complement strand
CGATCTTCTGGTGGGCCAAACCAACAGCGCCGATGTGCTGACCTTTCACGAAAGCAAATTCCCCGGCGTCTCCCCCGACCTCGAAGTCTTCTACGCCGGCGGCCAGGTAGGCGGCAATGTCGAACACCAGCGAAGCGGCCTGCTTTGGTCGATCGACAACTGGATCTACATGGCCAGTGTCGATCAGCGATTCCGCTGGCGTCCGCACGGCCCGACCAGCCGCGAATCCACCACCTCCAATGGCGGCCAATGGGGCATCGCACAGGACGACGACGGCAAGCTCTGGTGGTCCAACGCCGGCGGCGAACTGGGCCTTCTTCATTTTCAGACGCACGCTCTCTATGCGGCAATTGATATCAAGGAAGAACACACGCAGAAGTTCATGGAAGTCTGGCCGGCCGTGCCCATCCCAGACGTGCAGGGCGGCGATGGCCGATTCCGTAAGCAGGAAAAAACCCTCAACCACTTCACCGGATCCTGCGGCAACGAAATCTTCCGCGGCGACCGCCTCCCCGCCGAGCTGCGCGGCAACGCGTTCCTCTGCGAACCCGTGGGCCGACTCATCCGCCGCGCCAAGGTCGAAGTGAACGATGGCATCACCACCATCACCAACCCCTACGAAGCCGACAAGACCGAATTCATCCGCTCCACCGATCCCTACTTTCGTCCCGTCAACATGACCACCGGCCCGGATGGCTGTCTTTACATCGTCGAGATGTACCGCGGCATTATCCAGGAGGGCAACTGGACTCAGAAAGGCTCTTACCTCCGCAAAGTCATTGAGCAGCACGGTCTGCAGGACAACGTCTCCCACGGCCGCATCTGGCGTCTGGTCCACAAGGATTTCAAGCCCGGACCCCAACCACATATGGACGATGAGTCGTCGTCGCAGTTGGTTGCGCACCTGGAACATCTCAACGGCTGGTGGCGCGACACCGCACAGAAACTCCTCGTCCTCCGCCAGGACAAATCCGTCGTCCCCGACCTGCAGAAGATGGCCCGCACCAGCGGCACGCCGCTCGGCCGCATCCACGCACTCTGGACGCTTGAAGGCCTGGGCGCAATTGATGCTCCGTTCCTGCGAGAATCGTTGAAAGACTCTTCGCCCCAGGTGCGCGCCGCCGCCATCCGCGTCAGCGAAACACTCTTCAAGGCCGGCGATGACTCCCTGAAGGACGCCGTCGCGCCGCTGCTGAAAGACGGCGACCCGCGCGTATCCATCCAGGCGATGCTCACCGCAAGGCTTCTCAAGTGGCCGGACTGGAATCGCCTCGTCACGCTCAACGTCCTCTCCACCCACTCGGCCGGCGTCGAGCAAATCGGCAAGCAACTCCTCTATGTCCCCAAAACATTCCGCGGCGAAGATTTCCCCGGCAATCAGCGCGACATGCTGGTCAAAGGCGAGCAAATCTACAACCAGCTCTGCTTCACCTGCCACGGCTACGACGGCCACGGCATGCCCATCGACGGAAAGCCCGGCGCTACCATGGCCCCTTCCCTCGCAGATTCTCGCCTCGTCCTGGGCCCCAAGGAAGGCATTCTCGCGGTGCTCCTGCACGGGCGAGCTGGCCCGATCGACGGCAAGACCTACGATGCCCAGATGATCCCGATGAAAGAGAACAACGACGAATGGATCGCCTCCGTCGCGTCGTATGTTCGCAATAGTTTCGACAACAGCGCCCCGGTGCTCTCGGTTGCGGAAGTCGCCCGATTTCGCGAGGCCACCAAGGACCGCGCCGAGCCCTGGACGCTCGAGCAGCTCACCGAAAAAGTTTTACCGCGCCCCCTGGGCAACAAGGACCAGTGGAAGGCGACGTCCAGCATCAACGGCAAGACGGCCCCTTTCGCCATCGACGGCAAGATCGAAACGCGTTTCACCACTGAAATGAAGCAGTCGGCCGGCCAATGGTTCCAGGTCGAGCTCCCCGAAGAAACAGAAATCAGCGGCGTAGTTCTCGACGCCGGCAGCTCAAAAGGCGACTACCCCAGAAAATATCGCCTCGAGCTGTCAATGGACGGCAGCGAATGGAGTCCGCCCGTATCACAGGGAAAAGGCAATGCCGCGGTGATGGTCCTCACCTTCCCATTGACCAAGGCGAAGTTCATCCGCATCACCCAGACGTCCGACACCAATGGCGGCTTCTGGTCCATTCACGAATTCGACGTCCTCCAGCCGCCAAAAATCGGTGATGTGCTGGGAACGCCGGTGGAGAAGAAAAAACCGAAGGGCGGGGATTTGGATCATCTGGAGTAGGGCGGCCGTCGCTTGGTCCGACGATTCAATTGTCCAACAGCCTGTTGGACAAATGCCTATTAGCAACAGGAGCATGATGAAACGTCTAATCTCAATCGCGTTGTTTCTCCTTTTTTCCTTCACGACAACAGTCACGAGAGCCGTAGACACCGCCACTCCCTTCTGGCAAAAAATCGACGGCGACTGGGAAACCGGGTCCACCGCCGTCATCTGGAAGATGGCCGCCTGGCCGGGCAAAGATCTCGTCGTCGCCTCCACCCGCTCCAACGGCCTCTGGTCCACCGCCGACAATGGCGCAACCTGGAAGCGCATGGGCGAACCAAAGCAAACGCCCCCCAACGCCGGCCAGGCCGTCGCCTTCACGTTCGACCCGGCCGACAAAAACACCATGTGGACCAGCGGCATGTACAACTACGGCGTCTGGAAAACCGTCGACGGCGGCAAGACCTTCACCCACATCGGCAAGTTCCAAAACGATCACGCCGACGGCATCGCCGTCGACTACACCGACCCCAAGCGCAGCATCGTTCTCGTCGGCCTCCACGAACAGGAACACAGCCTCCATCGCTCCACCGACAACGGCGCAACCTGGGAACGCATCGGCGAAAAAATCCCCGACAACACCGCCTTCACCACCGACCCCATCATCCTCGACAGCAAAACCTTCATCATTAACTCGGCCGGCTACAAGAAAGGCGAGACGTGGGGCATCTATCGCTCCGAAGACGCCGGTAACACGTGGGAACAGGTGTCCAAGGAAGGCGCCAGCGGCAATTCCACCATCACCAGGTCAGGCCGGATCTTCTGGTCCTGCCTCTGGGACCAGCACATCATCTCCAGCGACGATCACGGCAAAACCTGGGCCCGTGTCGAAGGCCCGGCCCATGGCCGCGTCGAAGAGATCGCGCCCGGCCGCCTTATCGCCCTCGGCGGCAAGGACAAAACCCAGCTCTACGTTTCAAAGGACGACGCAAAGACCTGGACGCCCGTCGGCCCACCCGTTCCCTTCAAGCCGCGCGATTTCGCCTACAACGCGACGAGAAATTCCCTCTTCGTCTGGGTCGCAAGCGAAGCCAAATCCCGCGATCCCGGCTCCATCCTCCGCTGGGACCTACCCAAAGACCTCGAAGCCGCCTTCGCCACCCCAGCCGCGCCGTAGCATTGACGTGAAAATGGGCCAGGCAAGGGCAGAAAGCCGACAACTCAACCGTCATGATAACGACGAGATTGGAGACTTTGTGATTAATCTGCATATGTTAACTGTAGTCGCTCTCGATCCTTTCAGGCTGTCAAACTGTCCCTCCGCAAGAAGAAGCAGGTGAAGGCTATGCAATAATTAAACCCTCACAATTTCACGAATATATTGGACGGAAGATAGAGATCGATGGGGTCGCCAAATGTATCACTGCCGAATATTTGCAGACCGATAGTGAGCAACGATTATTTTTAGATGAGTTTAACTGGCCCGGTGACGTATTAACACTACAGCGCTAACCGCGCTCAACGCGATCGCGCCTGCGGCGGTATGACCTCCTGAAACAAGGAGGTCAAGGATGACTGCGGAGCAGATCTCGAGGCTCGGACCGGCGCTGGGACGATTCCTCGCCGGCTTCAGAAC
>JBBRHH010000574.1:0-3875 GCA_038222915.1 Tepidisphaerales bacterium | reverse complement strand
GGTGACATCGCTCTTGAACTTGACCATGCCGCGACTGGAATCGAAGTCTACGAGATCGGGGTTCTGGGCGGCGAATTCAGTGAGCGCGCTGGCGAGAGGGGGCGGAAGAGCGCCGCCGGTCTTGCCCTGATTGCGAAGGGCTTCTTCATACTTGGATTTCAGATCGTCGTTCTGGCTGCGAAGGGCGGCGAGTTCCTGATTGTAGTTGTTGATGAGGCCAACTTTGGTGGCATCGCCGTTCATCAGCCTCTGCAGCTGGTCCTTGTAGGCTTCTTCGCCCTGATGGGCAGCCTTGGATTCGCCCTCTGCAGTGGCAAGCTGTTCGCGAATCTGGTCGCGTTCAAGCTTGAGGGCATCGTACTTGGTTTGGTCTACGCAGCCGGCGCTGAACGACAGGCCGAGAAGGGTGAGAGCAATCGTGTGCATCCGTGCCATGTGGGTAGCCTCCTTGCTACAAAGATTCGCGTGATTCAGGTCCGGCGACAGCCGGGAATATTCAATTTGTCGCCCGCGTTTCGAAGTGCCCGTCGGGCGAATGTGGGGGCTAGTTTGCCGGGACGCGCAAAAATTGCAAGTGAAAACTTTAGAAAAAATAATTTGTGGGGCGGATTTTTTGCGGAAGTTGAGTGCGAAGAGGGCGAAGACGAGCTTCGCCCCTACTGGACGCGTTGGGACGTAGATCCTTCAGTCGCTGTCGCTCCATCAGGATGGGGGTTAGCCGCCGCCGCTGCCGATCATGTCGGCTTGGGGTTCGGTCATGCGGTGGGCGTTGAGGGCTTTATTGAGTGCGGCATCGTCCATGAGTTTTCGCTCGGCGGCGACCTGGCGGACGGTTTTGCCGGTCTTAAAGCTTTCCTTGGCGATGTCGGCGGCTTTGTCGTAGCCGATGACGGGGGCGAGGCTCGTACACATGGCGAGGGACTGTTCGACGAGGGCTTCGCAGCGTTCGCGGTTGGCTTCGATGCCGGCGGCGCAGCGGTCGGCGAAGACGCGGGCGGCGCGGGAGAGGAGCTCGATGGACTGAAGAATGTTGTAGGCCATGACGGGCATCATGACGTTGAGTTCGAAGGTGCTGCCCATGGCTCCGGCCCAGGCGATGGTGGCGTCGTTGCCGACGACCTGGGCGGCGACCATGAGGGCCATCTCGCTCATGACGGGATTGACCTTGCCGGGCATGATAGAGCTGCCGGGCTGGGTGGCGGGGACGGCGATTTCGCCGATGCCGCAGCGCGGGCCGCTGGAGAGCCAGCGGATGTCGTTGGCGATCTTGGTGAGGCTGACGGCGATGGTTTTGAGCTGGCCGGAGACTTCGACGATGCCGTCCTTGGAGGCCTGGGCTTCGAAATGGTTTTTGGCTTCGACGAAATCTATGCCGGTTTTGGATGCGATGACAGCGACAGCCTGATTAGCGAAATCAGGGTGGGAGTTGATGCCGGTGCCGACGGCGGTGCCGCCGAGGGGAAGTTCGCGGAGGGCCCGGATGGCCTTCTGGCCGCGCTCGACGGCGAGTTGGGCCTGGTGGGCGTAGCCGGAGAGTTCCTGGCCGAGGCGAATGGGGGTTGCGTCCTGAAGGTGGGTGCGGCCGATTTTTACGATGTCGTCGAACTTTTTGGCCTTGGCGTCGAGGACGTCGGCGAGATGTTGGAAGGCGGGGATGAGGGATTCCCTGATGGCGACGGCGGCGCTGACGTGCATAGCGGTGGGGATGACGTCGTTGGAGCTTTGCTCCATGTTGACGTGGTCGTTGGGGTGGATGGGGTCTTTGCCGCCGCGCTGGCCGGTGGCGATTTCGTTGGCGCGGGAGGCGATGACCTCGTTGGTATTCATGTTGGTCGAGGTGCCCGAGCCGGTCTGGAAGATGTCGATGACGAACTGGGCGTCGAGCTTGCCATCGATGACTTCGGCGGCGGCCTGCTGGACGAGCTTTTCGCGCTTTTCGTCGAGGAGGCCGAGCTTTTTGTTGATCTGGGCGGCGGCGGATTTGATGAGGCCCATGGCCGCGATGAAACGGCGGGAGAAGCGGAGATCAGAGATGGGGAAGTTTTCAACGGCCCGGCCTGTTTGCGCGCCGTAGTAGGCGTCGGCGGGGACTTGCAGTTCACCCATGGAATCTTTTTCGGTGCGAGTGGTCATGGGGTGCATTATGCGAAGGCCGGGCGATGCGGCAAGGTTGTCGCATCAAACCATATCCACCCGAAACGAACGCCTCTCGCACCCGTTCGTCATTGTAATGTCATCGCTCTGGTGGTATGTTTGTAATCGGAGTGGCCGAACCACGTTTCTTACCCCGTTAAATCGTATCCGGATTTGAACGCGGGCGGGGGATTCCAGCGCAACTTTGTCGGGTCGAACAAGTCTTTGGAGGCACATGACGTCGTTACGAAAATGCACCAACAGCGTCGTTGTAGAGAGCCTCGAAGGTCGGCGGCTACTGACCACCTATTCGATCACCGATCTGGGACTCGACCGGGGTACTTCGGCCGGACTTGATGGAACGGCCCTTACAGGCGTGGACATCAACACCAAAGGCGCTGTGGCGGCCACCGGCAAGTCGGAGTTGGTGAGCATCAATCCCGATGCGGTAGAACTGCTTCCCAAGGTTTCGGCCCCCGGTTTTGAAGATCCGCTCCACGTGCCGGGACTGACGCAAAGTTTCTCAAAGGGGCTCAACGATAAAGGCGATATCGTCGGTCAGATCACGGACACAAAGGGAACACCTCACGCATTCATATCGCAGCTTGGCACGGGCAATGTGTTTGCCGTGACCGATCTGGGCGTGCTCCCGAAATTGAAGGGCGCTATCGCCTATGCCATCAACAACAAGCGTCAGGCCGTCGGATCGAGTGGAAACCTGACCGGCAAAGAGTCGGCCTTTTTCTGGGAACGCAATGCCAAAGGCAAGGGCGTCCTCACCGCGTTGCCCAAGCTCGTCAAATCGCTGGGCTTTATTACGACAACCTCAAGCATCGCGCTGGCCATTAACGATGCGGGCGTGATCGCCGGCAGTGCGTTCGGCAAGGACTTCCAAACCCACGCCGTGCTGTGGCAGCGGAAGGGAACCAAGTTCTCCGTCGTGGATATCAAGCCGCCTGGCAGGATTGCTGGAAGCCAGGCCCTCGCCATCAACACCAAGGGTTTTGTCACCGGCACCTTCACCAGCGTCTCCGGTTTCACGCCGCATGGCTTTGTGCGTGGCGCGTTCACGCCCGGCAAGGTGACGTACAAGACAATCAATGCGCTCGCGGGATTTACCACACCGGTGCCGGAAGGGATCAACTCGAAGAACGTGGTCGTCGGGCACATGGACTCCGCTACCGGCGGCGACGCGCACGCCTTCATGTGGAAGTTCGCCGCCGGCAAGGCGACGATGATCGATCTGAATACCCTTCTGCCCGATGCATCCGGGTGGGTCGTAACCGAAGCGACTTCCATCAACACTGCTGGTCAGATCGTCGGCATCGGCAAGCACAACGGCAGCGAAGCGACCTTCATCCTGTCACCCGATGCGTAAGCAACTCAGGACGACAGGAGAAGTGGCGTTGAGCTGCTTTCAACTTCCACCTGCTTCATCTTGCACTGGCGGGCGGCTTTGTCCGGGCGCATTCTGAGCATCTTCGTTCCGTGACGGAATCGGCCATTGGAGAAATGGTCATATCGCACTTCAATCACCATTTTGTTGGCAAGCGGCTCCCATTCGCTGGAGCGCTTGGAGTTCCAGCGGCTCGGACCGCCGGGCTTCTTTCCCGTAAAACCTGGAGACTTGATCAGCTTCTTGATCACCGCGAGGAGTTCCTTCTTCTTCTCCGCCGGAAAAGCGGAACAAAACCCCACGTGGTCCAGCTTCCCTCCATCGTTGTAAAGGCCGAGCAGCAGCG
>JBBRHH010000573.1:0-3892 GCA_038222915.1 Tepidisphaerales bacterium | reverse complement strand
GGTCACTTTCATCACGCTGGCCATCGTCAAAACGCCGCCGCGATGGCTGCTGGGCGGCAGAGCCACCTTGCGCATCTCCGTGCCTGTCACGCCCGGGAGGCCGTAGTGCTTCGCCAGGCGCGCGTTGACAAATGTGAAATCGGACGAGACGAAGTTTGTCAGGCTCAGGTCGTTCTTCAGGACTTCGTCAAAGAACAAAACCGTCTCTTTGACCATCGCCACCTTTAGAACGTCATCGTATTCCGGATACAGCCTCGGATCGGGCGACGTGGCGTCGATGGCGCGAAGGCTCAACCATTGGCCGGTAAAGTTTTCGGTGAAGGCTTTGGCCTTGGGATCGCTCAACATGCGCTCGACCTGCTGTCGGAGCACGGCCGGCTCGCGAAGCTTGTGCTCTTCGGCCAGCTTCATCAGCGCGTCGTCCGGCATCGAGCTCCAGAGAAAATACGAAAGCCGGCTGGCCAGTGCGTAGTCGTCGAGCGCCGTCGTTTTAGCCGATGGCTCGTTCTTCCCGGCGGCGCCACCACCCACGTGTTCGCGGAGAAACAGAAAGTCCGGCGAAACCAAAATACCCCGCAGACCCACGCGTACCGCCTGCTCGAAGGAGTATTTCTGATCCAGCTTCGCCTTCACCCGGGCGAGAAACGGCTTGATTTCGTCGTCGGTCACCGGCCGCCGAAACGCCCGCCGCGCGAAGTTGTGAAGGATCCGCTCGGCATCGACCATCGGCTGCGGCGAGACCACTTCCAGACGCTTTGGATCATCGGGCCCGGCCACGACCGCCTGTTTCATGTCTCCGAAAATCCGTTGATGGCTCTCCGGCGGCCACGACGTCAAGAGCGGCCCTTCAACATCGACCCACTGAATGACCAACCCCGGCCCCTTGTAGTTCTCCGCGCCCACCTTCTCGACCGCCGGCGGGTTCACCGGCAGCCCGTCTGCGATGATGCGAATCCGATTCTCCGGCTCCAGTTGTTCGGTGAATTCCAATACGGTCGGCTTGTCCGCCGGAAACGCAAAGTAGTCGATCAGGCGCTCCTCGGTCACCTCTTTGAGCGTGCCGGCCGTCACGTGAAAGTTGATCGGCTTGCCTTCGCTCTGAAAACCATAGCCCGAAATACGGAACCGGTACTTGCCGCGAAAGTGACTTTGAAAGTTCCACATCGTGACGCGGATGTTGGCCGACTCCCAAGAGGCGAAGATCGCCACACCGTCGTCCACGTGGCGGTAAACGCTCCCCTTCGCAGCGACGGATTTTTCTTCCCTGATGTCAAACCGCTTCTTGAGCAGCCACGGCCGCTGCTTATTGGCGATGGCCTCGTCCAGATAGCGGTCGGCCGCCTCGAGGTAATTCCGCATCAGGAAAGATGACGTGTGCAGCGCCTCGGCGCTGTTGTCGAAACCGCTGGTCGAAGTCTCCGGCGGCATCAGGTCGGCGATATCAACATCCACGTCGAGCAGGTCGCGCATCGTATTGGCATACTCGGCCCGGTTCAGGCGGCGCATTACCACCCGCCCCTCCGCTGCCCGCTGGGCTACCTCTGCCGATTCTGCGCGCCCGCCAATCCAGTTGACCACCGTAGCAACGTCTTTTGCCGCCGGGTGCGGCTTGTCTTTCGGCGGCATGTCGCCCGACTTCAACTGCTCCAAAACGCCCAGCCACCGTTCGCGGTTCTTTCGGTCGGAAAAGTTGGGCGAAAGGTTCTCGATCTGGAATTCGCCCTTGTGCTTGGGCCCCGCGTGGCATTTCTGACAATACTCGGTGAAAAGCGCCTGGGCAGGATCGTTAGACAGCTTGTCGTCGGCCGCAGCTGCCGGCCTTTGCGCCGCGAGTAATCCCAATCCGCCCAAAGCAATTGCCGCCACCAATGCGGCCATCCACTTCGTTTCACCGGCCTGGTGTTTCAATCGATGATGGATCTGGCTAAGGAACATGGCTCGTGGAAATTCCTTCCGCGCTCGTCGACGTGACTCACCCCGTTAAAGATACCTTGAAACCGTGCCTGCGTTTCGTCGGAAGTGATGAGTTCGTAGTTGTTCAGCAGTGAGGCGTCTGCGTGCGCGCCCGGACGGCACAGCAAGACACCGCATTGGCCAGCACTCCCAACGTTTAAAGGTAGAAGCCCCCGTTTGCTTACCAATACTGCCGCATGTGGACGCATGCGCTATGGCAAGTGGAGTGGAGAGAATGAGATTCGAACCTGCAGGGAGCTTTTTCAGTCAATCAAAGCCTTCTTCAAGGACAATCCAGGCTGGGAATAACACCTTTCTGAACTGTGTTCACCCCTCCTCTGCCCCCTCCACTGTGTTGGAGGGACGCCGTTGTCTTGAATGCCTTGCAGGACATGGATTAATGGTTGCTGCTTCGCATGAAGCGGCCCCCCGACACCGTCCGGGTGCCGGGGCTCACGCCTGGGCTTGAAGCCAACCCTCGCTCACGCTCCGGGCTCGGCCCCCGGCCGGTCTCCGCCGCCCCGAAGGCGGCTCCGGAATTCCCACCACCACAAACGAAGAGGATGCGTAAAGGACAAAGCTAAAGGACAAAACGGTCGCACGCTCACGCGTGCACTGGAGGGGCGTCACCGCCCGAGGCCGAAGCCAACGGTTTAGGGAGAGAAAAGGAGGGCAGCCGCTGTCGTCAACAGGTGACGACCATGAATACAGAATACCATAAGCGCTCGTGTTCGACTATTTATCGGGGAATGGGGCGGCCATAATGCTCATCGCTCGGGGAGGTCTGGCATCGGGCGATGTGACAGCAGAGTCCCACCACAGCTTGGAGCAGTTCACTGCGTTGTGGCTTGGGTGTTGGTAGTGTTTCTTGGTTCGCTCGCTGCTCTGCTGCGGTGGGGAACTTGAGGCATATCGTCCTCAGCCCAACCCCTCCCCGCCGGTCGGATATCCGACCGTTATGGCCGCGGCGGACGGCACTCGTTTAAGTTGACAGTTCCCTGTCTTTCGCCCCCCCCAGGGACAAGAGAGAATCTCAAAGATCCGTACTGTCGTGAACCGGCCGCCGATCAGCGGCGTGGCACTCTGATCCAGCACGCAGACAACACGCATCACGCATCGACCAGAAAATCTGTCGACCCCGATTAAATCGGGACTAGCTCGAACGCGTCTCAATTCGCGATCGGTAAAAAAAGGTTGTGTGCAGACATACTGCTTTTTTTAACCGATACGATGCCAGCAAAATGCACCACCAGGTCAACGGCTATTCGATGCGACGAGTCGTTTCCGGGGGATGCGAATCGTCTGCGAGGGAAATCGCTGGACAATGGCGATCAGTTTTCCACCGATCCATCTGGACTCAATGTGGATTGAGCCGAAGCCAATGGCCTTCCCATCGGAATGTCGCCAGATTGACAAATCTTCATCACCGGAGCCGAGTTCCACCACCACTTCTGTTTGGCCGGCTTGGTCAAAATGCTTCGCGATGATCGACGCGGCAGGGATTGTCATATTGCGATGGATGATAAAGCCAGCAGTTCGCGCAGCCGGATTCTGGATCGATTCGACGGCGCGAAGCTTTGGCTTTGGAGCGCTAGTTCCCAACATGTGCATCTGCTTGGAGCGTACCTCCCGCTCCTCAGACTTTTTGTAGGCCATTTCCGCTTCAACCACAACGGTTGGAAGCGGACTACGCGTGGAGCAGGCGATGAAAGCGGCCTGAAAACTGGCCGTCGGGCACAATCGGTCGCGTACCCGATGGATGCCCTCAAATGTTAGAAATCGCGAGTTTGCAAGTTCGTTGCGCAACGCGGGCGCGAACAACGGATCGAAAAACCCGACATCGCCCGCGATCGTGTCCATTAACCGCTCGATGGGATCCTCGTGGGTCTTCTGTGAGCGGTGCCGACTGAACCACCACCGGCTAAAGCCGGAGGGTTCG
>JBBRHH010000572.1:0-3894 GCA_038222915.1 Tepidisphaerales bacterium | reverse complement strand
GGCGCAGTTCTGGAATGTGACGCTGCCGGGAATTCGGCCGGTCTTAATGTTTCTGATCCTGGTGGGGACGATCGGTGCGTTTCAGTTGTTTGAGCTGCCGTACGTCCTTTTTCAGGGGGCGGGACCGGCCGGGGCGGGGCTGACGATCGTGATGTTTTTGTTTCAGAATGGATTTGAGATGGGGGACATCGGAGGAGCATCGGCGATCGGGTGGCTGCTGGTGTTGATCATCCTGGCGGTGTCGCTGTTGCAGATGAAGATCACCAAGGTTGCGAAGGATGTTGATTGATGCCAGACGTGGTGAGCAAACATCCCGGGCAGCGCGTAGCGAATGTCGCGCTTCATCTGCTTCTGATTGTGCTGGCAGTGATGAGCCTGATTCCGTTTTTCTGGCTGATCTGCGCGACGTTTAAGAGCAACGAGGATTTCTTAGCGTATACGTTTCTGCCCTGGGATCGGATGGGGCGGATGACGACATCGAACTATCACGATTTGTTTGTGCGACAGCCATTTGCGCGGTGGATGATGAATTCGATTTTTGTGACCTCGGCGCATACGGCGATAGTCGTGACCTTGAGCAGCCTGGGCGGGTTTGCGCTGGCGAAGTATCGTTTCGTCGGGAAGAAGCCGCTGATGCTGCTCATGGTGGCGACGATGATGATTCCGAGCCAGGTATTGCTTACGAGCAGTTGGGAGTTGATGTACAAGTTTGGATGGCTCAGCTCTTATGCGGCGATCATCGTGCCGGGGGCTGTGAGCGTGTTCGGGATTTTTCTGTTTCGGCAGGCGATGGCCGCCGTTCCGGATGAACTGCTGCAGGCTGGGAGGATGGACGGGTGTAGTGAGCTGAGGCTGTGGTGGGAAGTGGCGCTGCCGATTGTGCGGCCGATGATTGGGGCGTTTACGTTGCTGAGCTTCATGGGGACGTGGAACAGTTTCTTGTGGCCGCAGATTGTGCTGCAGGATCCGAGCAGTTACACGCTTCCGATCGGGCTGTCGAACATGGTGGGGTTGCCGGCGAATGCGACGCCGTATGGGATGTTGATGGCGGGGACGCTACTTAGCATTTTGCCAGTGGCGATTTTGTTTTTTGTTCTGCAGCGGGATTTTATTGCGGGGCTGGCGAGTGGGGCTGTGAAGGGATGAGGGTTCAGGTCATTCACTTAGCCAGGCGGCGAGGAGGTCGATGGCGGCTTGCAGGTCTTTCTTGTGGATGCATTCGGTGACGGTGTGGATGTAGCGGGTGGGGATGGAGAGGGTCATAACGCGATAGCCGGCACGTGAGCGCTGCATGGGGCCGGCATCGGTGCCGCCTCGGGGGAGGATGCTGAATTGGCGCGGGATTTCGCGCTGCTCGGCGAGTTTGTCGAACTCGTCGATGAGGGTGCGATTGCTGATGGTCAGGGAGTCCATGAGGGTGAGGGCCACGCCGGCCCCCTGCTTGGTGACGCGCTCTTCTTCGGGCACGCCGGGCGTGTCGACGCAGAGGGTGGTGTCGATGGCAATGGCGATGTGCGGGTCGGCCGTATAGGCGGCGGGGCCTGCGCCGCGACAGCCGACTTCCTCCTGGACGGTGGCAGCGAGGATGACGTCGTACTTGATGTTGGTCGCCTTGCGGATGGCCTCAATGGCGACGAAGGCCGCGACGCGGTTATCGAGGCATTTGCCGGTGACGCAGTGGCCGATCTCTGAGAATTCCTGCACGAGGGTGACGGGGTCCCCGATGCGGACTTTCTTTTTCACGTCTTCGGGGACGAGGCAGAGGTCGACGTAGAAGTCGGAGATTTCGGGGATTTTTTTTCGGTCTTCGTCCTTGGAGATGTGGATGGGGCGGCCACCGGGATTCATGAGGCCGGTGAGATCTTCGCCGCTGCTGGATTGAACGCGTACGCGCCGTGCGAGGAGGTTGCGGGTGTCGAAGCCGCCGGCGTTTTGCAGGCGGAGGAAGCCGTTGTCGGAGATGTGGCTGACGTAGAAACCGATCTCGTCTATGTGGCAGGCGAGGAGGACGCGCTGGGCGTTGGGGGTTTTTGATTTCTTCAAAAGGATGAGGCTGCCGAGCGGATCGACGCTGGTCTCGTCGAAGAGGCCTTTGCTTTCGGCGGTGATGATGTCGCGGATGCGCTCTTCGCGACCTGGGACGCCGGGGGCTTCGGACAGTGCTTTGAGGAAGGGGATATTCAAGATTGGCCTCGTTTGTAGTTTCTAAATGGGACGTAAAGTTCAAGCGGGCATATCGCATTGTGCGCAGGAATGGGAAAATGAAAAGCACGAAGTGGATATTTGACCTGTCGTTCCAGAACGCCTATTGTTGCCCACTCCGAAACGGCAGGATTTCATTATGGCACGCCCGCGCGAATTTGATTCTGATCAGGCCATGCAGGACGCGATGGATACGTTCTGGGAGCGGGGCTACAACGCAACGTCGGTGAATGATCTGTTGTCGGAGATGAAGTTGAATCGAGGGAGTTTGTACGGGGCGTTTGGGGATAAGAAGCAGCTTTTTCTGGCGGCGCTGGACAAGTATGACCAGCAGCGGCACGAGGAAGTGCGGTTGTTGCTGGAACGGCCTGGCTCGGTTCGAGCGGCGTTGCGCGAGTGGGTGGACATGATTGCGTCTCACTGCACTGGGGAGGCGGGCCTGCGGGGGTGCCTGGCGGCGAAGGCGGCGATGGAGCTTGCGCCGCACGACAAGGATGTGGCCGATTGGATGAAGGCGTTTCATAAGCGCAATATAAAAATGATCGCCGATACGTTGCGGCGCGGGCAGAGTCAGGGTGAACTGAGTCGAGCGATGAACGCCGACATAACTGCCCGATTTATGCTCGCCTCTCTCGGGGGATTGCATTTGCTGGGGACGACGTCGCCGAGCAGGCGCGAAGTGAATGAAGTGATTGAACTGATTTTAAAGGTGTTGGATTGACTGCTGCACGATTTGTTGTTCGACCAATGTTCTACAGATGAGAATGACCATGCCAATTCTGGACGCGATGCGAGCCCGTTCGGGCCCGTGGGCGGCGATGAGCTTCGTGGGGGTGACGTTTGCGCTGCTGATGTGCAGTTGCAAGAAGGATGCGGGCATGGCGATGCCGGAGCGGCCGCCGACGCCTGTGTCGGCGACGCAGGCGATTGGGCGCGATGTGCCGGTGTATCTGGATGAGATCGGCAAGACGACGGCGCGCGAGTATGTGTCGATTATCCCGCAGGTGACGGGGCGGATCATGGACATCCACTTCACCGATGGCACGGAACTTAAGAAGGGGGAAAAGCTTTTCACCATCGACGCCCGCCCATACAAGGCGGCACTCGACCAGGCGAAGGCGAATGTGACACAGGGCACGGCGGCGGCGAAGTTTGCGAAACGTGAGTATGAACGGCTGGAACATCTCGTCGAAGCCAACGCAGTTTCACAGGAGGATTACGATACGAAGAAGAATGCGGCCGCACTTGCGGATGCGGCGCTGGAAGGGGCAGTGGCGGCGGTCGAGATGGCGCAGTTGAACCTGGAATATTGCACGATTGTTTCTCCGATCGATGGACGGGCGGCGCAACGGCTGGCGGATGTTGGAAATGTCGTGAAGGCGAATGAGGGATCGTTGCTGGTGATTCAGAGGCTGGATCCGATTTACGCGGATTTCACGGTGGCGGAGCGGGACCTTGGCGCGGTGCGGCAGAACATGGCAGAGGGCACCTTGAAGGTGCAGGTGAGATTGCCGGAGGATGGCGATCAGTTCCACGAAGGCGATCTGACGTTTCTGGATAGCGCGGTGAAGGATGCATCGGGAACGGTGAAGCTTCGGGCGACGCTGAAGAACGACGACCGGCACTTCTGGGCAGGGCAGTTTGTGAATGTGCGATTGATTTTGAAGACCAAGAAGGATGCGGTTCTGGTGC
>JBBRHH010000571.1:0-3898 GCA_038222915.1 Tepidisphaerales bacterium | reverse complement strand
CCGATTTCACTCATATTGTCAGGATGTTATCGGAAAAGCCGCTTGTACGACATGTTGGAAGTTGAGGCCCGTTGCAAGCCAACACGGGTTCGCCAGGTCGCACCCGTCTTGCACCCTCTCGACGTATCGGGCTCTTCGAGTATGCTGTCGCCCTCGTCATTTTTGTCCACGATTCAAGCCTCCCCGGCGGTGAAAGGAACACATGAGCAAGAGCGATGTACGAGGCCTCCAGACGGCCACAGGAAGTGTCAAAAAGTCCATCGAGCGCGCCCTCGAAGAAGGCGGCGGCCTCCTCCGTCTCGCACCGGCCTGGGTACCCCGTTCCTTCCTCCAGCCGGGCAAACGCCTGAAGCTCGACCCCAAAGACCTCTACGCCTATGGCCTTAATCGCGGCGGCATTGATGAACGCTGGTTCGGCTCCACAACCCCCGCCGCCAACGAAGGCCGCGTTGAAGATGAAGGCCTCAACTACGTCGTCAGCGGCAACGAACGCTTCACCCTGAAAGACGCTGTTGAAGAAGCCGGCGCGGCCATCGTCGGCAAGTCCATCTGGGACAAATACAAGCGCTGGCCGGTCTACTCCAAGTTCTTCGACAACATGGGCCCCATTCCGCACCACATGCACCAGTCGCGCGAGCAGGCCGCTCTCGTCAAGCAGGAAGGCAAGCCCGAAAGCTACTACTTCCCGCCCCAGCACAACCCCGTTGGCAACAACTTCCCCTACACGTTCATGGGGCTCAACCCCGGCACGACCAAGGCCCAGGTGCGCAAGTGTCTCGAAGACTGGAACAAGGGGGACAACGGCATCCTCGACGTATCACAGGCTTACCGCCTGAAGCCCGGCACCGGCTGGATGATCGGGCCAAGCATCCTTCACGCTCCCGGCTCGCTCTGCACCTACGAGCCCCAGTGGGGCTCCGACGTCTTCGGCATGTATCAGTCGCTGGTCGAAGGCCGGGAAGTTCCGTGGTCGCTGCTCGTCAAGGACATGCCCAGGGAGAAGCACCAGGATTTGGACTTCATCGTCGAGCAGCTCGACTGGGAGGCCAACGTCGATCCAAACTTCAAGGCCAACCACTACCTCGAGCCCATCCCCGTCGCCGACACCAGCAAGGAAGGCTGGGTCGACAAGTGGATCGTCTACGGCAAGGTCCGCGGCGAACAGCTCTTCACCGCCAAGGAGCTCACGGTCAGCCCAGGCCAGAAGGCCACCATCAAGGACACCGGAGCCAACAGTGCCATCGTCGTCCAGGGCGAAGGCAAGATGAACAAGCTGAAGCTCAACTGCCCCAAGATGATCGGCTTCTACGAGCTCACCGAAGACGAAGTCTTCGTGAGCGAATCCGCGGCCAAGGCCGGAGTGACCTACGAAAACACATCGGCCACCGAGCCGCTAGTCGTCCTCCGCTACTTCGGCCCCGAAGTAAACGCGGATGCGCCGGACATCAAGTACAAGGGCAGTGTGAAGCTGTAACTGAGCGGCCGCTGGTGCATCGCTTCAAAAAAGCGATGCACCGACGGCCGGAATTTCCTAAACCTGAATATTCTGCCAAGTCTCTGCGCGTATGAATCGCGACAAGTGTCCGACGTTTGTTGTTGCGACGACCAGGTCATTCGATGGGAGATTGGACGTCAGCAGGATAGCGACGAAACCACGTCACAATCCAGTTCAGCGGGGTCGGCGGTTGGAAGTCCACGCTGACGTGCGTCTGCCCATAAGGAGGCCGCGCGAACAAGGGCCTCATCGGTCATGGGGAGATATTGAATTGCGGGACTCACGCGGGGGCGGTCAAGGCGAGTGATGCTCGTTGTTTTTCGCGCCCTCAGCAGTTCGCGGCGCACTTCAGAATCCGCGACGGCCGGAAGAACGATCAACGCTCCCGACGCGACGATTGACTCTGCCCAGGCCCGACACGCGTCAGCCGCGGGAACACCGCGGCGCTGAGTCAGCAACGAAACCGGGCTCGCATCAAGAGCGACAATCATAATGAGTGCTATTCAGAGAATAGCTTCCGACCAGAATTTCGATTTGAGTCCAAGGCGTTCTTGAGTTCTTCCCAATCATGCTGGCGACGGATCAATTCCTGCGGGTCGTTTGTCGCGTCTTCGGCGGCCCACTCATTAAAGAGAGCGCGCAGCGCGTTGGCCCGTTCCGCGGCGGGAAGGTTGTTCTGAATGATCTGAGCTGCAAAGGCGTCCGGCTCGATGACATGTCGCTGGGCTTCGCGTCGAAGCTCAACTGCCAAATCATCTGGGAGATTGATGGTAAAAGTCATGGTGATTAGCGCTTCGCAAATCGCGCCTGCGTGGTGAAATGTATCAGAATTCGCCCAGGCGAGCCAAGAATCTCTAACTCCGGAGGCAGGCGTGAGAACGACGCTTGCGTTTTGACGATTTTCAGGCGATTCTTTTCGCGGCAGGCCGGGCACTCGGCCATGAAGAGATCGAGGCGCATCATAGATATCTTATCGACGTTACAAGGAACCAGATATGAGTACTAATCACCCAAATACACTTCCCAAACTCCACAACGCCGCCTGGCCCGGCCTCGTAGGCAAAGGCCCGGATTCCGAGCCGCCGATTGATCTCGACACCATGCTCAGCCTCACAGCCGCCGCCAACGTGGACGGCCAGAAGTTCGACGGCATCGATCTCTTCCTCTTCGAGCCCCACATCAGCATCGACGCCACCGACGATCAGCTGAAACAGTTGGCCGACAAGGTCAAGGCCAAGAACCTCGTCGTCGGTTCCGTCGTCGCTCCGGTCTGGCCTCCAACCGGAGGCGGCTCCGCGATGGGCGACGATTCCGAACGCAAGCTTTTCGTCGAACAGGTCCGCAAAGGCTGTCGCATCGCCAAGAAGCTCCGCGAACTCGGCGCCCGTCCCTACGGCGTAGTCCGCATCGACTCGGCCGCCGGCCCCGACGCCTGGTACAAAGACCCCGAAGGCAATCAAAAGAAGATCGCCCAGACATTCCGCGAAGCCGCCGACGTCGCCGAACAATTCGGCGAGCGCCTCGCGGCCGAAGGCGAAATCTGCTGGGGCGGCATGCATTCCTGGCGGCGTATGGTCCAGCTCCTCGAGCTCACCGACCGCCCCAAGACCGTCGGCTTCCAGGCCGACATGGCCCACACGCTCTTGTACACCATGGGCTACAACGCCCCCGAAGACGCCATTCTCCCGGAAAACTACGACTGGAAAGACGGCTCAAAACTCGACAGCGCCCTCAAGACCCTCACCGCCGCCCTCCGCCCTTGGACGATCGACTTCCACGTCGCCCAGAACAACGGCACCGTTCACGGCACCGGCTCCCACGACAAGACCGGCCGGCACTGTCTCGCCACCGATCCCACCGGCAAGCTCGACATCCCCCGCCACGCCGGCTATTGGCTCCGAGACGAAGACGGCAACGTCACCAAAAAGTTCAAACACATCTGCTGGGACGGCTGCATGTTCTCTAACGAAACCATGATGAAGCCGCAGACATGGAACGACATTCTTGGCGCGATGGTAAAAGTACGCGATCTTCACGGATGGCAGGCCTAAGAGTCCAGTCCGCGACCAGCCAAATTCAGACAACGCGATTCGCAATTTAGGAGAACCAAACATGAAACCCCTCAACATCGGCATGATCGGCTACGGATTCATGGCCCGTGCCCACTCCAACGCCTATCACCGCGTCAAGGATTTCTTCCAGCTCGACCGCACCCCCGTTCTCAAGGCCGCCGCCGGCCGCGACAGGGAAAAACTCCAGGCCTTCGCCGATCAGTGGGGCTACGAATCCATCGAAACCGACTGGCGAAAATTGATCGAGCGTAAGGACATCGACGCCATCGACGTCTGCGCCCCCAACAACCTCCACAAGGAAATGTCCCTCGCCGCCGCCAAGGCCGGCAAG
>JBBRHH010000570.1:0-3898 GCA_038222915.1 Tepidisphaerales bacterium | reverse complement strand
CAATCGCTTGAGGCCTGCATCCGCGATTACGGCCTGACCCATTTCAAGATCAAGCTCAGCGGCGATGTCGCCCGCGACCGAGATCGACTCCAGTCGCTTGCGCGTGTGATCACCGCCAACGCCCGCAATTTCGCGTTCACGCTCGATGGAAACGAAAATTTTCACGACGCCGCCCCGTTTCGCGAGCTGTGGGATTCTCTTCGAAAAGATCCAAGTCTTGGAGCATTTCTGGATCGCTTGATCTTCGTGGAACAACCGATCCATCGCGACTCGGCTCTCAGCGAAGAAGTTGGGCGGGATTTCCAGAATTGGGCCAATCGGCCGCCTATTATTATCGACGAATCCGACGGGTCATTCTCCAGCCTGCCCGACGCTCTTGCCTGCGGCTATGCCGGCACGAGCCATAAAAACTGCAAGGGGATCTTCAAGGGAATCGTGAATGCGGCACTGATTGCCAAGCGCCGTCACGAGAACCCAAGGCAAAAATACATTCTGAGCGGAGAAGATTTGAGCAACGTGGGTCCGGTTTCCCTGCTTCAGGACCTCGCGGTAATGGCGGTTCTCGGCATCGATCATGTCGAGCGAAATGGCCAGCACTATTTCCATGGTCTTAGCATGCATTCTCCGGCCATTCAGGAGACCAGCCTTGCCCACCACGGTGATCTTTACCACCGCCACCGCGACAATTTTGTCACCATGAACATCCGTAACGGCAAGCTCGACATCGGCACGCTGATTGACGCACCGTTTGGCGTCGCCTTCGACTTTGATCCCAGCGTCTTCACGCCGCTCGACCAGTGGACATTTGCCTCGGTTCAATCCACGCAATGAAGCCGCCATATCGTTCCTGGGAATCTCTTCAAAAGGCCATCGTCGGTTGTGATCTCTGTCCGCGCCTTCGCACACACTGCACCAAAATGGCGCGGGTGAAACGAGCGAGCTTCAAGGAATGGACCTATTGGGGCAAACCGGTTCCTAATTTCGGCGATCCGTCGGCGAGGCTACTCATCGTTGGACTGGCGCCGGCTGCGCACGGGGCGAACAGGACAGGCCGGGTCTTTACCGGCGATCGTTCCGGCGACTTTTTGTTTCGCGTTATGCATGAAACCGGCTTCGCCAATCAGCCCACCTCGCGCGACATCGATGACGGCCTCACCCTCATCGATGCCGCCATCACGGCCGTCGCGCATTGCGCGCCGCCGGATAACAAGCCGAACCCGGATGAACTGGCCAATTGCGATGGCTATCTGAGAGCCACTTTTGACCACATGCCAAATCTTCGCGTGGTGATGGCTCTGGGCTCGATTGCATTCCGCATTTGCCGCCGGCATTTTCGCGAACGCCAATGGCTGGGGTCGAAGGAACCGGCGGAATTTTTACACGGATCGCTGGCAGGGGAGTCGAAGGTTTTGATGGGCGTCTACCATCCCAGCCAGCAGAATACGTTTACGGGGCGGCTGACGCCGGACATGATGCGCGAAGTGTTCACCACCGTTTCAATTATTTTGAGCAAGCGTTGATCACGAAGCGGATTTTGTCTCGGCCGACATTTGAACGACCTCGTAAACCGTCCAGGTTGTGCCCGTTGAGGCTGATGGCGCGTGCTCGCGATGCCCGTCGACCCAGCGCGTGTAAATCCCGGCAGGCACGCCCGACGCGGGCGGCAGATCTTTCCAGACCGCCAGCTTTCGAAGCTGAAGGTTGGCCCGCGCCGGCACCAGGTTTTGGTTTGGCTCGCCGCGCACGATAAACGCCACCCGCTGGTGATGCACGAACGCCTTGTCCAGCAAATCCATCTCCATCTTGTCCAGTTCGGCTTGCGGCTTGGCGATCCAGTTTCCCTCGCGTGTCTGGTTGCCCAAGAAGTGCATGTACTCCACGGCGCGGTCACGCTGCAGCGGACTTGGATCGTCCTCGGCCTGGTGGGCCTGGCGTGATTTGAATCCGTCAAAAGCGCTCGTCCGCAGCAGATCGGTATCGTAGATAGTGTAGCCGCCTACCGAATCCAGATAGTTGGCCACTGATTCGCCGGTGAAGACCACATTGCCTTTGTCGCGTGGAAACGACGCATACAACCGATCCACCATGAGTCGAAGTGAAAGCGCCGACTCATGGGTACTCTCCATGTGCGGCAGGATGTTGCAGACATTGATAAGGCAGGCGACGGCGGTGAGCGCACCCACGCCGATCGCACCAGCGATTTTCTGCCGCCGGACAATTCGATCCAGCAGCCAGAGACCGGCCATGATCAATCCGGGGAACACCGTGAGGAAAAATCGCAGATACATGTTCGCCCCCTCGCCCACCGGACCCCAATAGTAAAACAGATAGAGCGTAGTTGGCGGCACAACCCATAGCGTTAGCGTCGTGCCCAGTTTCCAACTGAAGCTGAATATCGCGAACATCCCGGCGATCACCAGAGGCAGAATGAGGAAAAGGCCCAGATGATTCAGTTGGAAGATGAGCGTCTCCCAGTTGCCCTGCCGGAAGCTTGGTTCGTCGTATCCGAGCAGGTATTTGGCCGCGAATCCTGTTTGTTCCTTGCAAAGCGAATATCCGGTCTTCCAAGGCGCACCGTACGAAACCCACAGCACGATCGCTAAAGCGGTGATCGGAAGCGCCCAGCCGATCAGCGGAGCAATACCTTTGCGAATGCGGCGCGGGTCAAATCCGATATAGGCGACCGTTGCGAACAGAACCGGCAGCACGAGTAGAAACTCTGTATAACGAATCGTGCAGGCATAGCCCAGCGCGAAGCCGCCGACGACTCCCCGCCACGAGCTGCCGGTCTGCCACCAGCGGAGCAAGCCCCAAAAGCCAACCACGACGCACAACAGGGTTGAAGCGTGCGAGTTGGCATCGTTTGCGAATGCGAGGGTGATCGGATTGCATGCCAGCCAGATTGCGCCGACCAGCGCCATATAATTTCGTAGCACTGTCTTAAATAGAAAGAAGCTCATGAAAAAGGCGAGCACTGCGCACGCCGGATTCACGAGATACATCCCGTTGATCCCTCCGATTGTTCGGCCGATTGCTGCGATGAGTGGCAGGCCAAATGGATACTTCGCATACACGCGCCCCTCCGGCGTCACCACCATCATGTGCCCGGCAAACTCGAACATCGTTTCGCGGGTAAATCCCAGCCGCCGTTGATCGGCGATCATCCGCGCGGTCGACATGTATCCGTTCTGGTCGGTTCCCCCGTGCGCGGGGGCGTGAAAGCTGAAAATGAAATAGGCAAACAGCGCGGTTGCGGCGAAAAGGACCGGATACGTCAGCCACGGCCGCGCCTTGCTCTCCAGCGGCAACGGCCACGGAACAGCCGCTTCCTTCGCTTCAACCGGCATAGGCCGCACCGGCATGGGAAGATCGGGCTGATATACAAAAGCAGAAGCACCACCGGCAATCGACATGCGTTTCCTTCAGCAGTTTGCGCAAAGAAATGGCCGCCGCCAACATCTGCGGCACTCTTTAGAAACTTACCTCTTGCGCCCGGCCAACGTTGATGGTTTCGCGCACCTTTGCACTATTCCTTAAACAGCCGGCGCGGCTGGCAATACTGTTCAATAGCATGTCTGATTCTGCCCGACTTGGCCGAAAACTTCTCATGGGAACGTTGTTCATCACGCTCGTGGGAGCCGTTGTGGCGGTTGGATGTCTCTGGTTCTGGAACGCACTGCCCGGTCCGCGCAACACCACGGCGGCGAGTGCGGCACCGCGTCCGGTCAACCGACCGTTCGTCCGGCCGCCCCCGCGCCTGGCAACCATCCCGTGGAAGCGAACTCCGGCCGAGCCACGCCACGCCGCAGTCCCGCTGGCAAGAACGATCTGGCAATTTGATCTGTCCGAACCTGTGCCCGCCAAACTTCAACTTGCGGGTGTTCCGTGGGCCAGAGAT
>JBBRHH010000569.1:0-3921 GCA_038222915.1 Tepidisphaerales bacterium | reverse complement strand
GAAAAGGGGATAAGTACATATTTCACGTTTCGCCCATGTGTCAAGCCATATTCTGCGTCCCCGCCACACCCCTCTACCCATGCCCCGCTCCGCCCCGGCCGGCATCAAATTCCACGTCCTCAACCGCGCCAACGGCCGAACCACGCTCTTCAACAAATCCGCCGACCACCGGCCTTCGAAAACCCTCCCAAAAACTCTCGCGCTTCCAATCCCCGCAAACGATTCCACGCCATCAACCAGCGTCGCGTCGTTGCGCCGTTGCGTGAGACCATTCCGCCACCCCATCCGCGCCCATCAGCGAAATCCGCGGTCAACCTCCGCAAAAAGAATGCCAAAACCTCCCAGTTGCCAGTTGACAATCACCTAACATCAGACGTACAATCCCACCAGCAGAAGCGACCCAAACCGGCCGCTCCCGCCGCCGGCAACAGGGTTGCCGGCAAAACTTCAGGAAGGGGTCCCCCATGCCCATGGAAAATCCATCCAGGCGCAGCACAACGCGTCGTCAAATAGCCAATGGTCCACCAGACGTGAACAGTTGTCCTCTTGGATCGTGGGACTTGGTCCTTCGTCGGCCCCAACGGCGACCGTTGTTCCTTGGTCATTCTCCCCTCCCTTCGTCGCTACGTCGCTGCCTTCCCTCCGGTTTCCAGTCTCAAGTTCCATGTCTCGAGTCCCCAACTCCGCCTTCTGCACTCTGAAATCTGCAATCTTCCCCCACGTCGGTTGGTGGTCGGTTAGTAGTCGTTTGGTGGTCGGTCACAGGTCGTTTGATGGTCGGTTAGTGGTCGGTCACAGGTCGGTTGGTGGTCGGTTAGTGGTCGGTTTGAAACGACCATCCGCCACCCCCGCCTCATCCCAATCATCTGCCAAACAAGTACTTACGAAAAACGACCCGCGCCAAACCGACATCCAACTCAATTGCGCACACTTTTTCCGCCGCTCAGCACCCGAAATGTCCCAATCCAAACTACTGGATTCAAATTCTTGCTCCCCCAGCATGAGCGAGCGAAGCTCCGATAAACCATTCCTCCAACTTCGCCTTCCGCACCCCGAAATCCGCCTCCAACCGCACGTTCCCGGCCATCCCCGCTCCAAACCGCAATGCATCCCATTTGCAGTTTCCCCCACGGTTTGTCAAAATACCCAGCCCCTGTCCGCGGTCCTCGTGGCAGTGTGTCGGCGGCTTTTGTTTATCAACTACGTTTCCGCACCAAAGACGGCCATGATTCACACTTGTAAACATTCACGCCTCATTCTGCCATTGGCTGCCTTCTCGTTCTCGATCGCCACGTCCATCCTCTACGCGGCTCCGGCAACCCAGCCCTTCGTCGAACCCTTCGACAATGGAACCCTTCCGCCCGTTAGAACGCCCACCGTCGCTCCCGCCAGCCGCCCATCCTTGCAGGTCAATCTTCCGTCCACGCGCCCCTTCGTCGAATCCTTCGAGATCGGGAACAAGCCGCTGGTCATCGCCCCCACAACCGGCCCCGCCACCCGTCCACTCGCCTCCACCACCCAGCCCTCAAAACTTGCCGCCGAACCATTCTCCGGACCCTCCGCCGGCATCTCCTTTCATCCACCCGCGGGCCTCAAGGAAATTCCCACCTCCGGCGCGGTCGAGCAGATCGTCAGCTATTCCAATCGCCTGGAGCCGGGGCAGAAAGAGACCACCACGCTCGTGGTCTCCCGCGTCATCCCGGGCAAGCCCACCCCACTGGTCGCTCCCCGCAAGAGTGAACGCGGCATGTTGGATATTTACGAAAACGAACTTTCCACGCCCCCGATGAGCGCAACCATCCTGCGGTCGGACACGATGAACGCCGGAAAAGATGGCAGCGTCAATGTAGGTATGTTGGCCTGCCGCTACACGGCCGGCCCGCAAAGGTTCCTGCGGCAACGCGCAGTTGTAGAAGGCGCGCTGGCACCCAATGAAAGGGGCGAAAAAGTTGGCGCCTATTTCTACGTCTTCGACTACACCATTCCCACCAGCAAGGCCAAGGACGATGTAGACGACAGTGAAAACAAAATCGATCCCGACGAGCGCGCGGCCGTCGAAACGTTCCGCCAACTGCTCGATTCGATCGAGCTCGTTGACCTCCAGAAAATCAACAAAGAAGTCACCGAACGGCTTTTCCGCACACGCACGCTTCTGGTCAACCTCACCCCGCACAAGATCCAGGCGACGGTCGTCCCTCAACGTGTCTGTCTGATCATCCAGAACGGCAAGGAAATTGGCTACAGCTATGTCGAGCAATCCTGGGAACCACGTGAGAGCCAGGAAGGCTTTGTCGTATCGATGCGCATCTGCACCTTCCCGGCCACAGGCGATCGCACCGAGGCGGTGGCCGAAATGTTCTGCACCGCTGATCGAAAGTACGAGTCCTGGGTCAGCGTCGCCTACGGGGAGAAGGATGTCAAGAAGGATGGCAAGAGCGTCCTGCAGCGCGACGAATTGCACGAGGTCGGCTTCCTCGCCCACGAGCAGACGCGCGTGCTCGATGAACGTGATGGTACGACCATGCAGCCAAAAGACCACGTCGACGCCAAGCAGCCGCCGGTGCGCATCATCGATCACAACACGCTCACCGTGCAGCAGCATTCGACGACGACGAAGGACGCACCCGTCGAGCGGGAAGTACCCCCTTATTACATCCCGCAGGCGTTCTCGCAAATGCTGCCCCAGTTGCTCCCGCTAACCGAGGCGAAGTCGTATTGCTTCGCGGCTTGGGTGGGTGGCGACCGTCGGGAGGTGATGCGCCGCTTCGTGGATGTCGAGCTCGAGCGCAAAGTAAACCTCCGCGGCCAGTCGGTCCGTGTCATTCCCGTGAAAGACCGCATCGGCTACGAAGGCCAGCCGACCTATCACTACTTCAGCCTGCAGGGGCGCTACCTGGGCAGCGTCAACGAGTCGGCCGGCAAGGCGATCTTCGTCAGCGACCCCGACACCGTGAAGGATCTCTGTCAGCGAAACAGTTGGCCGGCCCCCGATTTCAGTGCCCCGCACATTCTTAAAAAGATCAACGGCGGCTTTGATGAGCCGGCGCCCAACGGCAAGCTGCCGCTTCCGATCAAGAGCCGCTGAAAAACTTTGATCAACTTTATCTTCCCTCGCCCACAGCGCGCCGATAAAGAAGATGTGCTCAAGTGACAAGTGGTGCGCGCCATGACACGTCAACTTCTGAAAATCCTCTTCCTGACGATCATGGTGGCCGGCGGCTCGGTCGGGCTCTGGCAGTATGAAAAGCAGCGACGCCGCGACCTGGCCCGGGAGAAAGTGGAAGCGGACAACCGCCGGCTCGTCGCCGAAAACACTGCACTCGCCGGCTACCTCAAGAACCTGAGCAACGAAGAGCGCGTCGGCGAGATCATGGTCACCAGCCAGACCCCGACCAGCACCACGCTGATGTTCAAGGAGTACAGCCGCGACTCCGATCCAAACCACACCATCCAGATCCCGCCGCGCTTCTTCACCGTACAGGGCAACGGCGCGCACATCGACGCCTTGGTCGTCAAGTTCGCACGCGAGGACGTCGAGCACAACGACCCGCTTCGCGGCCACAGCCTCGTGCTTTTTTATCGGCTCTTCGGCGACCACCAAACCCCCGCCGACGCCTACCCCATCGACCAGCCCGGCCAGATTCCGCAGGTCTACCGCGCCGATGGCAGCAGCTCCGAAAAGCTCCGCACCTTCCAGCGCGAGCTCTGGGAAAACATCTGGAAGCTCGCAACGGACGAAACATTTCGCAAGAAAATGGGCGTCCGAGTTCTAACCCAACCTTCGCACTTTGGCCTGTCGAACCGCATTTGAAGAGCACCAGGGCGGTTTTGACCCCAAAGGTCTTCACTACAGAATCTGAGGGAATGTGGCGGCCGGCAACTCAATGGTGCCCTGGCGGATGCGCGGAGGGGGCTGGGGAG
>JBBRHH010000568.1:0-3941 GCA_038222915.1 Tepidisphaerales bacterium | reverse complement strand
CCCTGATGGTATTGTGGTGAATGTGGCAGCGCTGCCCCTGGCGGCCCTTGATGCCATAGAATTCGCGGGCGCTGTCCATCTGTGTGCGCACGAAACTATTGTTGGCGATTTCGCAATCGCCCATCCAAATCGAAAAGATTGCGCCGCCCGTGTTGCCGCCCCTAATTCCAGGCGCGCCTTTTTCCCAGCGGCCACCGGCGTTAATGAACTCGCAGTCGTGAATCTTTGCACCCTTCATCGAGAACGTCCGGATTCCAGTCCAGCGCGTGTCCTGGATTCGTAGATGATGGAGATGAAGCTTTTGATTTTCCCACCCGAAAATGGCTCCATGAAGTTGCGGGCCGCGCAGGGTCACGTCTGATAGGGTGATGCCGGCCGCCTTGTCCTGCAGACGCACGAGGTAGGCGCGGGTGTCCATGCCCTTGGTTGTCATCTCCGGATCGGGAAGCGTTTTAGTCGAAGGCTTCCACCCGGCGGCATTTGTGATGATTGTTTTGTCCATGCCAGCGCCCTTGAGCGTCATCCCCGGCTTGGGTTCAAGGGGTGCTTCAAGTTCAAAGGTGCCGGCAGCGACATCGATCGTGGCGCCCTCTGCCCCATCGCGCACCGCGGCGACGAGCGCTGCCGTGGTCTCAACAATGTCCCCGCTTCGAGCGAGGCTCGGAAGTTGGACCAGCAGAAACAGAAAAGCGATTCGGCTAATGTTGATCATGGTATGTTTTCACCAGGTCGATGATGGCCATTCAGAGGCACACGACACCCGCCATTCCGACGGCAGCTGAACATGTATACGCAGGCGCTCGATCTGGACGATCTACTGCGGGCGACCAGCTACTAAAAGTCAGTGGCCGCGCGCAACGACGAGAAGCATGAAGCTGTTGGGCTTGGCGGCCGGGCGATTCTGGCCTGGGGCGCGTTCCTCAAACTCGGCGGTGGGGAGGTAGACGGTGTGCGTGGTAGGGTCGAGGGTCATAGTGCGAGCGCCCTTTTTCGTCTCGACCGTCTGCGTCACGTCGAATTTTCCTGGATGAGTTTCCTTGATGACGGTCAAGGTTCCATCGCCGCAACTGGCGAAGGCTTCCTGCGTGCCGGGATCGAAGCCGCAGGCGTCGACACCTTTACCGATTGGGGCGGTGCCGAGGGTTTTGCCGGTCTGGTAATCGACGACCGCCATGATGTTGTTGCCGCCGCAGCCCGCGAAGAGGCGGTGGTTGGCAAGATCGATGGCGAGGCCGGAGGGTTCTTCGCCGCCTTCGATTTTCCAGGTGTCGGTCACCTTCAGCGATTTGGTGTCAATCGCGGTGATCGCGCTCTTGTCCTCGAGATTCACGAAGACGTGGCCCTGGCCATCAGAGACGGCGAACTCTGGTTTGCCATTGAGCGCGATTGTGGCGGTGGCGTCCTTGCCGGCATCCGGGGCGATGCTCGCGTCGAAGGCGGTGGCATTTTCGCTCTTGCCGTTGAACGCGAAAACCTTCTTGCTTGTGGGGTCGTACACGATGGCGTCGGGCTTCTCGCCAACTGGGATGGTACCGAGGGGCTGAAGGGTTTTAAGATCGAAGATGGTGACGTTGTTGGATTTGCCGTTGCTGGTAAAGCCGCGGTTGATGTCGGGGGCGAGGGCGACGGCGTGAACGCCGGCGGTGTCTTTTAAGTCGCCCAGAACCTCGCCGGTCTCGGCGTTGAGGATTTGCGTGTGCGTGCCGCGCGGCAGGTAGATGCGCTTGCCGATTGCGTCAGGAGTGAGCCAATCCCAACTGCCTTCGCCGCCGATGTGCATGGTGCGTTGAACGGCATAGGGTTTGGATGTGTCGGCGGCGGGCGCGGGAGCCTTGAGGTCGGCGCAGCCGGGTGCGATGAGTGTGCAGAAAAGAAGGATGGCGCGTTGCGGGTTGATTTGAAGCATGGGGTTTGGTTCCTTTAGTTTCCGGGTTTTAGACGTTTGTCGAGAAATTCGAGCGCAGCTTTTTCTGCCTTGGCAGCGTCGTCGCCCTTGAAGCCGTGGCCGGCGCCCTGCAGCGTTAACAACTCAACATCCACGCCAGCGGCCTTCATTTTGTCAAAGATCCACGTGGCTTGTTCGTAGTTGACGTATTTGTCCTCGGTTCCATGAAGCAGCAGCGTCGGCGCGGCCGCTGGCGTCACCCAATACAGCGGGCTCGCGAGGATGTGGTTTTCGTGGGCGTGTTCCGCATCGCCGCCAAGCCACAGCGGCAGCACCTCGGCCGCGTCCACGCTCTTGCCGTATGACTTGGTCAGATCGCTCGGGCCGTAATAGTTGATCACACACTGCACACGGCTGGGGTAGCTTGGATATTCGTCGCCGTCGAAGCGGTGGAAGTCGCCGGTGACGCCGAGGTATTGTGCGAGATGACCGCCGGCCGAGTCGCCTAGCGCCGCGATGCGGTTGGGGTCGATGTGATACTTTTCCGCGTTCGCGCGCAGCCAGCGTACCGCGGTCTTGCAATCCTGAATCGCCGCCGGAAATTGATGCTGCGGGGCAAGGCGGTACTCGATGGTGACGGCGACGTAGCCGCGCTCTGCGAGCTTCTTGCAGAGATTGTTCCAGCCGGTGCGATTGCCGGCGCGGAAGCCGCCGCCGTGGATGCAGACGACGGCGGGGCGGGTGGTGGCCGGGGCGTCCTTGGGCTGGGCGAGATTTAATTTCAGGTGCTGGTTTTCGGGATTGGCGTATTCGATACTTTCTTCGAAGACGATTTCGCCGGCGCGAACCGACTGTGTAAACAGCGATAGTGAGAGGATTGCCAATGCGAAGCAGCGCAGGTGGGTCATGAAGAAGCTCTGGTTAAAGGGATCAAATGTAACCCGCTTGTAACAGCAGTTGATCAATTTTGAAACTTCGAGATGCAGTTGACGTCCTTATTCATGGAAGCTCAATGATACACTGTCGGGAGTTGTTATGACCTATCCTTTAATCCGAGCGACACTACTGGCGGCCTGTGGTTTTGCGATCGATACCCCGCTGTATGGCGAAGCGCCGCCGGCAGCGCCGCACCAAAGCTCGGAGGTCGTGGGTATGTCGAATCGGCCGCTGGCAGATCCGCCGGAATATTGTCCTCTGTGTCCGAGTGATGTCATGAATTGAAGGGGGCTTAATAGTTCGCGGGGAGGGGCGGCGGCTGCATAAGTTGGGGGTTTCGCATCGCAGCGAACCAGAGGCGCAGGCGATCCATGTAAATGTAAATAACCGGCGTGGTGTAGAGCGTCAGCGCCTGACTGAATATCAACCCACCAACGATGGCGATACCCAAAGGCCGGCGCAGCTCCGAACCCGTACCGGTCCCAATCGCCAGCGGCAGGCCACCAAGCAGGGCGGCCATGGTGGTCATGGTGATAGGCCGGAAGCGGAGGATGCAGGCCTGAAAGATCGATTCCTCGGGAGATTTGCCCTCATTGCGCTCGGCCGCCAGCGCAAAGTCGATCATCATGATGGCGTTTTTCTTGACGATGCCGATCAGCAGGATGATGCCGATCAGTGCGATGACGGTCAGATCGGTGTGGCAGATCATCAGCGCGAGCAGCGCCCCCACGCCGGCCGACGGAAGCGTCGACAAAATCGTAATCGGATGAATCAGGCTCTCATAAAGAATGCCCAGTACGATGTACACCGTCACTAGCGCCGCAACGATCAAGAGCGGCTGATTGGCTTTTGTCTCTTTGTAGGCAAGGGCGGTACCGGAGTAGCTCCCGTGAATGCTTGTCGGCAAGCCGATATCGTGCTCGGCCTGGTTGATGAGGGTTTCCGCGTCACCAAGAGCGATGCCTGGCGTCAGATTGAACGAGATTGTAACTGACGGAAATTGCCCGGAGTGATTCACCGCCAGCGGTGTGTGCGAAGGCGCGTAATGCGTGAACGCGCTGAGCGGAACCTGCGCGCCGGTGTTGGATCGCACGTAGATATAGCGCAAACCGTCGGGGTT
>JBBRHH010000567.1:0-3946 GCA_038222915.1 Tepidisphaerales bacterium | reverse complement strand
ACCATGGACGATCAGGGCACGAACCTCATTGATAAGAATGGGCCTCGCTTTCCCCTTCCACCCACGCTAAATTATTTCGCCCATGGCCAATCGCTTTGAGCAACTGGTGCAGGGCGCGATGAAGCAGATGCGCGATCTTCCCGCATCCGCCAAATACGACCTCACCCTCCGCATTTACGACCTGATCCAATATCAGGATCACACCTTCGCCCGCCGCTACATCGAATTGGTGAAGCAACTCTATCGCCAGGACTCGGCCGATCGCAACTACGACGCCACGCACGCGCTGATCACCAACCTCGCCAAGCTGATGTTGATCAAGGATGAGCCGTACGTCGCTTATCTGCTGACACGCTACGAGAAAAAGCAGCGCGACATTGTCAAGTTTGGCCTGGATGTCGCCAACGGCGATCGCATCATCTACCGGCACAACACGAGTCCAGAGTTCAACATTGGCAAGTGGCGGATCCGCATCAAGCTCAAGAGCCGTGACTGGCAGTTGAACATTGCCCGCCGGATGAAGTGGTGGCGAAAACTTCCCGGCTGGCACAAGCGGGAAGTGTCGTTTCGCGAGTGGTACATCCGACTGCTGGGCCGGATTAATCTGAATACGGATGAAGGGTACATGACGGCCGTGCGTGTCCTGCGTTGCGCCGAGGACGTGAAGGGTTATCGTGAAGTGCGTTATCCGACACAGGACAAGGCGAAGCAGGATGTGGAAGCGCTGCTCAACACGCCGCCGGCCAAAGCCGCGGAGCCACAGAGTTCGCGGCTGGACGCGCTGCAACCCGCCCACGCGTAGTCGGCCTTAACAACCTCTTAGCGGTTCCTGAATGCGCACGTCGCAGCGCGTTCGATATCCAAGGTGCCTTATGAACAGCATTAAAGTCGACATCACCCAATTGCCCGCGGGCCTCGTTGCGACCCTTGTTGGGGATGGTGGAATCACCAATGTTGGTCCGCTCGAGCTCGCCTTCACGCGGATCCTGGCGATGAAGCCGGCGCTGGTCGTGCTGGACATGGCGCAGTTTAATTTTATCTCGAGCCTTGGGATGGGGTCGTTTGTGGCACTCCGCCGCGGAGTGGTCATGAACGGGGGGACGGTGAAGATGGCAGCGGTGCATCCGCTGGTGCTGGATGCGTTGAAGCGGGCCCGGCTGGATTTGCTCTTTGAATTTTATCCGACGGTTGAAGCGGCGATGGGGACGGCCGCGCCTGTGCAATAGGTCAGGCGGCGGGGAGATATCTCACCAACGCCTCGGGGACGTTCTTCAGTCCGCGCCGCATCGCCTTGCCTACGGCGTATTGCATTGAAAGTTCCACGCGGCGGGTGACGCGCTTATCGGGCACGACGCCGAGACTGCGCATTTTCTTGAGGGCCCACTGCCAGACGTGGTGCTCTTCTTCGCAGCGCGGCCACTTGTTATCGAACCCTATCGCGTGATGCCCCACCTCGTGCAGGAAAATCGCCAGGCTGATCGGCGTCTTCGGATACGGCGACTCAATCCACCGCACGCTTCGGCCATCACTGTATTTTACGCACCAGGCGCATCCACTCATCTGCTTCCGCCACTTGCGGATGCGGATGCCGTATTCGTCCTTCATCAGATCGATAATCGAGCGAAAGTCCGCCATGCGAGAGATAACATCGGCGCGCGCACGCGTGGAGGTGAAATGCGCGCGACGCTTCGCGGCCAAAACCAGTTGCTGAACTCTTCGCTGCATTTGTGTACTACGCATCCATCACGCCTCAAAGTTCGCTCAATCCTCAGTGACATCGGACATGATTGCAATGCCGACTGGGAAAATATTGTGGTGCACGCATCGTCGGTGGACTGCGGTTATCGGAGTCTTTTGGCAACCGCGTGCGCATGGCGTGCTCCGATAACAAGCGGGCTGAGTGAAGCGTGTTTTGCAGCCTTTGTGGGTTTGGGAAGTTGCGCATACAATCCGGCTTGAAAGAAAAGGAACCTGATATGGCCAAAGCGAAGAAGACGACATCGGATAGTGCTGCAGCGAAGACTCCAGCCAAGAAGGGTGGCAAGGCGAAGGTGGCGGAGAAGCAGGCGGCTTCGAGCACGCCGGTTTTTAATGTTGCGCTGGCTGCCAATGCGGCGGCGGCGGCGAAGCTGGTTGCGCATCGGGCCAAGGCCGGGGAGGCGGATGCGGGCGCTGTGGATCAGAAGGACTCGAACTCTTTCAAGGATTTCAAGTCGAGCATCAACAAGCCGAGCGGCCCGTCCACCAGTGGGCCATTGTCGAATGTTCCGGGGAGCCGGCAGTCGAATCTGCCGTATGGCGCGAACAAGCAGGTGGCGCACAATCAGACGTTTGGAAACGTAAACAGCAAGGGCGTGCCGCGCCGGACCGCGGGCTGATCGCATCTTCTTTACCCCCCTTCTGAGCGATTACTTCATCAGCTCACGCGCGCCGTTGATTACGCGGTCCCATTGCAGGGCCGGGCCGGGATCGGATTTGTCAAGCTGGATGTGGTAGTGGCCGATCAGGCCGTGGTAGTTCTTCAGGTCTTCATCGGCGAGTTTGTGGGTGATCAGGTTGCCTTGCGGGTCGCGGGGATAGTCACATCTTATCTTTGGGAACGTGCGGCAGAGCGTTGCCGTGAGCTTGATGAGTGAATCGTATTGCTGGGGGGTCAGGTCGTATTGACGGCGCGGGAGGCCCTGCACCTGGCCGATGACGATGTCGTTGCGGATGGGTTTTAATTCGGTGTTGGGATGTAACTGCGAACCGGGCGGGGCTTTGATCCTGGTCTGGCCGGTGCCGTCGCGCTCGTACCATTTTGGGAATGGGTCTGGTTCGTCGGCAGAGAATGCGCCGACGTTGGCGATTTCGATGCCGATGCTGCGCGAGTTGGACGTGGTTGCGTGCCAGGCTCGCTCCTTCAGATCGAGAGTTTGATAGATGGTGCCGTCGAGGTCGAGCATGAAGTGGACGCTGAGGTCGCGGGTGTCGTGGAGAATGTTGAAGCACTGGCGGCTTGTACCGGCGGCGTCGTAGTGGAGGACGAACTGGTCGACCTTCTGCTGGAGGAGGGGCAGGTCCCAGCCGGTGGTGTGGACGCGCTGGAGTTCTTCGGGGGTGAGGACGTCGGCGCGGAGGCCGAAACGGTTGGGGGTTTTGAGGGTGGGGGCGGCCTTGTGGGAGGCGTCCCAGGAGGAGTCTTCCAAGGGGACGAAGCGGCGTTCGACGCGGTAGGCGTCGTATCCATTTGGGTCCATCCAAAGGACGACGGGTGCGCCGGTGTGGATGAGTTGGCCGCAGGCGATGATTTCGTCGCCCTGGCGTTGCAATAATTCGCCTGGGCGCGAGGTGGTGGCGCAGCCGGGGAGCAGGATGAGGAGGGAGATGAGGAATCGCTTTGCGATGGTGGAAATCAGCATGTGGTGGTATTCTGCCGTGCCGGCCAGCTCCTGGCCACAAGTCGGACACTGGAAACATAAACGCCTTGCGTGAAGGTGTGTAACAAATACGAGGATCGGAACCAAATCTCCACTCTGAAGAAAAGGTATTTCCATGAGCAGTCGAATCTCCCGCCGCCGGTTTATGCACGGCACCGCAACGGTTGCCGGCGCGTTGGTCACAGGCCCTTACATTCTTCGTGCCGCGGATGTCGGCACCGAGAAATTGAAGATCGCGTTCGTGGGCACCGGCGGCCGCGCCGAAGGCCACGTGGGCGATCTGGATGTTTCGAAGGACATCTGCACCTGTTACACCGATGTGGACAAGAACCGTTGGAAAAAGATCGCCGAGAAGCAGCCGGACGCCAAGGCATATACGGACTACCGGCAGATGTTCGACAAGCACGCGAAGGAGATCGACGCGGTATTTGTGGCGGTGCCGGATCACAGCCATGCGGCCGCTTCGCTGATCGCGATGAAGCTTGGGAAGCATGTGTCTTGCGAGAAGCCGCTGACGTGGTCGATCC
>JBBRHH010000566.1:0-3958 GCA_038222915.1 Tepidisphaerales bacterium | reverse complement strand
TGTTCGCGATTCCGCGCCACCGCGACTCCGCCTTTACTCGCAATCTTCCGCTGCTTTTGTCCGTCCATAGAAGCAAATCCGCGGTTCTGGGTGTTCTCAGCCATGATCATCACCTTGCGTCGCCCTGTTTCCATATTTGAGTTGTCGCTCCGGCAACCTTTGCCAAGCGTATTCAATACCGTGCAATCGTCGTGCCCTTCGCCGCAAGCCAACCAGAAACGGTGCACAGCCAACAACCCACGCCGCGCACCGACGAAACGACCGGCCGCGGTATGACAGAAGCCGCAATCACTTAAGCAATTTAGCGAGCGTCCGATAAGCAAAGGGAGGATTTTAGAAAATCATCGTTTTTATCGGCAACCATCAGGCAAGCTCAACTATACTAATGGCAGGGCTAGATCGTCTGCTTCGTCCCGGTCTTTGTTTTCCAGGACGATTCCTCGGCGGGCGCAGGGCATAAATTCTGGCGTGAAAACCACGCCGAAAGGGCAATCAAATGAACGACATCTCGAACCGGCCTGTGCGGCGCTTCGCGCTCCTCACGGCCAGTATGTTGGCACTCGGCGTCTCCACTGTCGCCCAGGCGGCACAAACAAAGACCGTTGGCATAGGCCAGGACTTCACTACCATACAAGCAGCACTCGATTACGCGGCAGCACAGCCCGCCGACGATTGGACGATCAACGTCGACGCAGGCACATATGCCGAAAACGTCGTCTTCAATGCCGGCTCCAACTATACCAGCTTAAAAATCGTCGGCGTCGGCGGTCAGCCAATCATCGGCCCGGCCACTGGCAACGCAGTCACCTTCAATCGCGGCGGCGCGTCTGACACCCAGCGCCTCGGCCTCGACAATATCAAGCTCACCGCCACCGGCGCAATTGCATCCGGCGGCAGCGTCGTTTTCGGCGACGCCGCCTACGGCCACCTCACCCTGAACAACATCGTCGTCTCCAACAGCAGCGCGTCCCAGGGTATTCAATTCGCAAATGCCACTTCGGCGCACACCGTCGATGACGTCATCATCAGCAACTCCAATATCTCCAACAACACCGGCGCAGGCATTCGCACCGGCAGTACCGCCTCAGTGACGCATCTCACCCTCGACACCGACATCTTCGATGCCAATGGTGCCTCGCATGTACTTCTCAATGGCGGAAGCTCAAACGCGGCCATCGGAGATTACGACAACCTCATCATCGAACACTCCACTTTTGGCAACACAGTTGCGACCAGCAAAGCGGCCTTCAGCGCCGCGTTGTGGCTGAAGGGCGGCGGCAATGATTCAATGAATGATTGGCTCATCACCGACAACACCTTCACCAATACGGCGACAACCGCCGACACGCCCAGTGGATTCCCCGGACAAGGCAATAACGCTGGCATCCTCCTTCACGGTCGGGCCGGCGACTCCTATTCAGGTCTTCAAATCACCGACAACATCTTCGACAACGAAGCCGGCTCGTCCGGCGCTCTCTGGTACGGCCTCAAGATCGACTCTGACAACGGCTCTCCCCAATTTACCGACGTTCTGAACCTCACCGGCAATACGTTCGAGAACCTTCGAATCGGTGCTCTCTCCTTCGAAGCGGGAGGAACCATGCTCAATCCCTACGGCACTATCGATATTCACACGGCCCCCGATAACACATTCACCGGAATCAGTACGGTCAACAGTGCCGGCCTACTGGTCCCTGAACCATCGACGTTTGCGCTTCTAGGCGTCGGCGCACTCGTATCGCTAGGCCGTAAGCGCAGATTGACAAGCAACCCCAAAATGGCATAATCTTCATCTGACAATCGAATATGGTTCTTATCCAGAGTGGTTGAGGGCTGGGCCCTGCGACGCCACAGCAACCGTCCCGAACATTGTTTGGAGATTGGTGCTAACTCCCCCTTGTGCGGCCGTTTCTCCGTGAAACTGCCGGGCACAGGAAAGATAAGAAGAGTTTCTTCACCGACCAAGAGAGCCTCTTCTTAACCGAAGAGGCTTTTTCATTTGGTCGCTATTGCGGAGACTGCCATGAGTTACGTTGTTGGCCTGAAGTGTAAGGAATGCGGCAACAAGGCCCCCATTGCCCCCCTCCATGTCTGCGAAGCATGCTTCGGCCCCTACGAAGTCGACTACGACTACGAAAAGATGAAGGGCAAGGTCACCCGCGAGTCCATCTCACGCGGCCCGCGAAGTCTCTGGCGATACAAAGACCTTCTTCCCATTGAAGGCCCACCGAAGGTCGGCCTCCATTCCGGCATGACCCCGCTCAAACGCGCTACGCGGCTCGCCGACGAACTCGGGTGCAAAAATCTCTGGATCAAGGACGATAGCTGCAACTACCCAACCTACTCCTACAAAGAACGCGTCGTCTCCGTCGCCATCACCAAAGCCATGGAGTTCGGCTTCGACACCGTCGGCTGCGCTTCCACCGGTAATCTCGCCAACTCAGTCGCCGCCCACGCCGCCCAGGCCGGCCTCAAATGCTACGTGATGATCCCCCACGACCTCGAGCAGGGCAAAGTCCTCGGCTCCCTCGTCTTCGCCCCCACCATGGTGCGAATCCGCGGCAATTACGACGACGTCAACCGCCTCTGCACCGAGATCGCCGACAAGTACGGCTGGGCCATCGTGAATGTAAATCTTCGCCCCTACTACACCGAAGGCGCAAAAACCTACGGCTTCGAAATCGCCGAGCAACTCGGCTGGGAACTCCCCCAGCACACCATCGTCCCCACCGCTGGCGGAACCATCCTCCCCAAGATCTACAAGGCCTATCAGGAGTTCATCCAGCTCGGCCTCGTGCATGACAACAAGCCAAAGATCTATTCCGCCCAGGCCGCCGGCTGCAATCCAGTCGTAAAGGCAATCCAAAGCGGTAACGACATCATCGAACCCCAGAAGCCCAACACCATCGCCAAGTCCATCGCCATCGGCAACCCCGCCGACGGCTACTACGTCTGGCACGCCGTAAAAGACTCCGGCGGCTGGGGCGAAAGCGCCACCGATCGTGAGATTGTCGACGCCATCAAACTCCTCGCCAGAACCGAAGGCATCTGGACCGAACCCGCCGGCGGAACCACCCTCGCCGTCGCCATGAAGCTGATCCAGCAAGGCCGGATTCCAAAGGACGAATCCATCGTCATCAGCATCACCGGCAACGGCCTCAAGACCCAGGAAGTCGTCGTCAACGATCTGATCCAGCCAGCCGTCATCGAGGCAAAAATGTCAGAGTTCGACCGGCTATTGGAACAAAACAGAGTCGCCAGCGATTCCCACGCCGCGCCGGCGCTGGCCAGCGCCACGGCCTGATGCGCGAGCGACCAAACAACGACAGCGCCTCCAATTGTCCATTGGAGGCGCGTCAATTATGGTCGTCGCCGGCACGGCCAACCGTAAGCCGGCACACCCGCAATCAATGTAGTTACTTCTTAAGTTGATACAGCCCGCGTGCGGGCGAATTGAACCGCTTGTCCTTGATCAACATCTGATTGACAATGCTGCGGAAATTGGCGCTCGTGCTGCGATATCCCGTCGCCTGGACATTGTCGGAAATCTCCGAAACCCGCATCGCCTTGCCAGTCTTCGCAAGTACTTCTTCCATCACATCCACGAGGCTGCGATCGTTGCGCGCCCGGCTGCGTCCCGGCCCGCCACGACCCCCGGCCCCACCGCCCAGTTGACGCAGCCGATCGTCAATCGCATCGATCTTCTTCTGCAAACTCGATCGCTCTTTGCTGAGGTCACCGATTTCCGACTTGCGGCGCGCAAGCAGGGTTTCAAGTTGCGATACACTCAATACATCTTTTCGTGCCGGTCTTGCCATGAATAGTTTCCTCAAAGTCGTTGTTAGTTTGACTATGTTCTACGATTCAGGACGTGATATAAAGAAAAGCACAATCCAAAGCAAGCGCCAAACCTCATTTATATATACCCGGAGCGGCGTTTCACATTCACCTCCGCTCC
>JBBRHH010000565.1:0-4012 GCA_038222915.1 Tepidisphaerales bacterium | reverse complement strand
ATCAACTACCGCGAAGGAAAGCACGAGCAAAACGAAGAAGACTGGACCGCCCTCCTCGACTTCGCGGACCAGCAGTTCTTCCAGAAATCCATGGATCGAAAGTTCAACAATCCCACTTTCCCCGATGCCACGAAAGGTTTTGACTGGTCCGCGCCAACCGGAGGATAAAAAGTGTCAGGGCTTCACGGCTACAACCCGGATCCGCCGATAGTCGGCACTCCACTGCCCATTCGAAAAGAGCAAGGGCCTCGCCTTCTCCTCCACCATCCGAAAAAACTCCTCATGCCGCGCCGGCGCGATCGTCGCCAGAAAAACCCCGCCAAACATTTTCACCCAGTTCCGCAGTCCCTCCTCCCCGCCCTCCAGCGGCGTCGGCCGATCGAACAAAGTCGCAAACGTCACCCCAAACTTCTGCTTCTCCAGCACCGAGGCATACTCGCCGATGGTCGGATAGTACCAGGGGTTGATCTCATGAAACGCCGGCTGCCCCATCGCATACATGGCATCCCGGATCGCATCCGCAATCGCCCCCACATTCCCTGCCCCGCCAAACTCAACCACAAAACGCCCGCCGCTCCGCAGCGCCCTAAAGCACGCCCGCGCCACATCCGCCGGCGGTTTGATCCAGTGCAAAACCGCATTGGAAAAAACAGCATCAAACGGCCGCGCATGCTGAAACTCCCGGGCATCCCCCACCGCAAAAGAAATCGCCGGATAGTTCCCCCGAGCCTGGTCAACCATCGCATCGGACCGATCAATCCCATGCACGTCAGCCCCCACCGCGGCAATCTGTGCAGTCAAATGCCCGGTCCCACAACCCAAATCCAATATCCGCTCCCCAGCCTTGGGCGCAAGCACCTCAATCAGATCCGCCCCATGCTTCCACACAAAAGAATGAAGCCCGTCATATCGCTGCGCATCCCAGGAATTCGTTTGTGAAGGTTGGTCGCTCATGAGACTATTTCCGCCCGCCAACCCACTCCACCAGCGTCCGGACCCCCCACCCGGTCGCCCCCTTCACATAGTAAGGCATGTCCTTCTCAGTATCGGCCACACCCGCAATATCCAGATGAGCCCAGGGCACCGAATTGTCCGAAGGAATAAAGAAGCTCAAGAACGCGCCGCCCTGCAACGGATGCCCTTCGCGCCCGCCCGAGTTGACGATATCCGCCGGCTCCGACTTGATGTAATCACGCTGATCTTCCCCCAACGGCAGCCGCCAGAACTTCTCCCCGGCCGTATCCGCCGCCACCTGCAACTGCGACACAAGCTCCCCATTGTTGCTCATCACCCCGGCCATCGTCTTCCCCAGCGCCACGATCACGCCACCAGTCAACGTCGCAAGATCCACCACCGCCGACGGCTTATATGTCTCAATTCCCCAGGCGAGCGCATCGCCCAGCACCAGCCGCCCTTCGGCGTCCGTGTTCGTTACCTCCACCGTTACCCCGTTGTACATCTTCAAAATATCGCCCGGCCGATAAGCGCTGTCGCTGATGTGATTCTCCGCGCTCGCCAGAATCCCCACCACATGCACCGGCAGTTTCAACTTCGCAACTGCATACATCAACCCAAGCACGGCCATCCCGCCGCACTTGTCGAAAATCATCTTCCCCATCTTGTCCGCCGACTTGATCGAGATGCCGCCCGTATCGAACGTGATCGCCTTCCCCACCACCAGCAGCGGCTTCCCCTTCTTCCCACCCTTATGCTCCAGCACAATCATTCGTGGCGGCACTGCCGGGCTTCCGCCGCCCACCGCCAACATTCCGCCCATCCCCAGCTTCGCCATCTCCTTCTCATCCAGTACGCGATACGCAAGCCCCACCTCCTTCGCCATCTGCTGCGCGACCTTAGCCAGCGACGGCGGATTGATGTTGTTCCCAGGCCGCGACGCAATCGTCCGCGCAAAGTTCTGCGCATCGCCAAGAATCCGCGCCCGATCCACCGCCGCCCGCGAAGCAGCACCATCGGCAATGATCGTCACCGCAATCGCGCCGGCCGAATCCTCGTCCCGCTTCTTCTTGCTCGCCGTCCCCTTGTATTCCTCATAGTGAAAGCTCGCGAGAAGCACCCCATTCACGATCGCCTCAATCGTGTGCTCGGCGTCGATCGCCTCAACACCCGGCTGCACAACGGCCATATTTTTAACCCGATGCCGCCGCGCCGCTTTCAACAGCGATCCGCCGGCCTGTCGCAAGATATCCGCATTAATCTTTTCAACAGGCCCGAGCCCGACCACCATCACCCGCCGGCCCTTTTTCCCCGGCCCATCTGCCAGGTCCACCACCACCTCATGACTCTTCCCTCGTGCAAGCCCGCTGGAAATCAGCCGCTCAGCAACCCGCCGCTCCCCCTCCGACAACGTCGGCGTTTCTCCGATGCCGCCCTTCTCCGGAACAAATACCGCCACCGCATCGGCCGCCGCCGAAATGCTCTTGCTGATCGAAACCGTCACATCCGTGCTCGTGGGAACCATTGCTCTGCCTTTGTGAGAATTATCCTTTGCCGCCTCTGGCAATTCATCGAAGCAATGTACACGCGGCGCGGGGAACCGTCATCCTCGTCAACCCCTGCATCTATTCCAAACACCCTCGGCCGCGGATTAACCAGCTCTTTACCTGTTTCTATTGTTACGCCGCATCCACAAGGTTAAAACCGTCCACCATGAAACGCGCACTACTAGTCACGCTCCTCTCCCTCGCGCTCCTCCCGGCCTGCACCCAGGCCCAGACCACGCGTCCCGTCCCTGAAATCAAACGCGTCGTCATCATCAGCATCGACGGCCTCCGACCCGACCTCGCCCTCCGCGCCAACATGCCAAACGTCCACAAACTGATGGACCGCGGCAGCTTCACCTTCTGGGCCCGAACCACCGCCTTTGCCATCACACTCCCCTCGCACGTCTCCATGGTCACCGGCGTCTCGCCCCTCAAACACCTCATCGAATGGAACTACGATCTGCCCCTCGCCGAGCCGGTCTATCCAAAAGTCCCCACCCTGTTCGAGCTCGCCAAGAAGGCCGGCTACACCACCGCTCTAGCTGTTGGCAAGTCCAAGTTTGACGTCCTCGACAAGCCCGACACGCTCGACTGGGTCTTCATGCCCAACACCCGCCGCCGCCAGACCAACGACCAGGACGTCATGGCCCACGCCGTCGCCATGATCCACGACCACCAGCCCGAAGTGCTCTTCGTTCACTTCCCCGATACCGACGCCGCCGGCCACACCAAAGGTTGGGCCTCTCCTGAGCAAATGGCCGCCATTGAACGCGCCGATACATGTCTAGGCGAGGTCGTCACCGCACTTCAGGACGAACGCCTTCTCGACTCCACCCTCATCATCCTCTCCGCCGACCATGGCGGAGCAGGCATTGGCCACGGCCCTGACGATCCGCGCAGCCGTCACATCCCGTGGATCGCGGCCGGCCCCGGCATCCGCAAAAACTACGATCTCACCCGCATCGGCTGGCTCAACGTCAATACCGAAGACACCTTCGCCACCGCGTGCCACGTCCTGGGTCTGCCGCTCGCCAAATACATTGAAGGCCGCGCTGTCGTTGAGGCTTTTGAAAAATCCGAATTGTTGTCCGACATCAAAACCCCAGCCACACAGCCAGCGAGCCAACCCGCCCCGCTGCTTCCCTTACCGAATATCTCCATCAACCCAGCCCCCTGATCATTATTTCGTTTCCAAAGGCGGTCGCGCAATCGGCGCGAGCACATGATCCAGCCGCGCCAACATCGTCTTCCCCGCATCCACCAATTCCGTCGCCGCCACCGATCCCGCTTCGTTCAAAGTCCCAAACCGTCCATCGCGCAGCCCCTCTTCCAGATCGATCGCCTTATTCTCCAGCGCCCGCAGGTCGGCCTGCAGCTTGGTCCGATCCACAATCTGGTCATACTGTTCGCCGGCATCCCGCAGCACCTTCAGTAGTGTCTCCGGATCCCACGGCTTGGTCACATACCGAAACACATTGCTGTGATTGATCGCATTTATTACCGCTTTGATC
>JBBRHH010000564.1:0-4033 GCA_038222915.1 Tepidisphaerales bacterium | reverse complement strand
TGACCTTCTCCCTCACCAACAACGGCGCTCAGCCCCTCGATATCACCAACTTCACCAACGTCGGCGTCAACAAGGCCGATTTCGGCCTCACCATCTTTGACAACAACGGCAACGTCGTAAACAACCTCAACTTCACCATCCCCGTCGGCCGCACCTACACGATCTCCATCACGTTCATCCCGACAATCAACGGCACCGAAAACGCCGGCCTCACTTTCAACACCAACGACCCCTTGATGGACAACGTCAGCCTCACGGAAACCGGCGTCGGCACTCCCGCGGATATTCCCAACGCCCCCACCGGCCTCGTCCTCACCCCAGTCAACTTCCATCGGATCGATGTCGCATTCGTCGATCAGTCATCCGATGAAGACGGCTTCCGCATTTTCCGCTCGACCAGCGCCACCGGCACCTTCACGCTCGTCAAAACCCTCGGCCGAAATGCCTTGATCGGCGACACCATCACGTACAGCGACAACAAACTCCTCCCCGCCACAACCTACTACTATCAGGTTGCCGCCTTCAACGACCAGGGCGAATCAACCCCCCGCCTCGCCGGCAATACCACGACCCTCCCCGCCCCCAACAACGGATCAGGCAACACGCCGTCAACCGCGTTGATCGTCAATAAAAGGTCCAACGGCGAACAGGGCGGTATGGACGGCCGCCGCGTCTACAACGACTTCGTCGGCGACAGCGACCCAATCGACTTCTACCAGATCCGGATGAGCTCCGCCGGAAAATTTACCGCAACTCTCGATCCCCACCTCGACGACGCGGACGTCATCCTCTTCAAGTACAACCCCAACTCCGGCAAGAAGGTCAGGCTCGCAACCTCGGCGAACCAGGGCACCAACATCGATTCGGTCAGCAGGAACATCAGGTCCGGCATCTACCTCGTCGAGGTGCTGCAAGGCCAGGCAGGTTCCAACACCGATTACTCACTGACACTGACGGCCGACTACGCGGGCAATACTCCCGCCAAAGCGCTACTACTGAAGGCCAAATTCAATAAGCACGACATTCGCGACTATGTCGGCCCGGACGACACCGCCGATTACTACAAGCTGATCATCCGTCACGCCGAACTGACAGCTGTCCTCACTCCATTCGTCGGCGACGCGGATATCTTCCTCCTCGACTCCAATCAGCATGTCGTCAAGAAATCCGAACAAAGTGGAACCACCACCGATTCGATCATCGTTTCGCTCAACAAACCCGGCACCTATTTTCTCAAGGTCGTTCCCGGCAGCAACACCGACTCCCTGACCTACAAACTCGTCGTCGACACGCTCGAGTCGCCACCCGCGCCGTAATGCAAAGCCTCACTCCAGTGCACCCGCAATAAACTTCGCCACGTCCCCTTTCAGCTGTGTCAGGCCCGGCCGAAAGTGGTACATCATGTGTCCGCCCTCATAGTACCTCTGCTCAATATTCGCCCGTAGTTCCTTGCTCAAATCCAGGTGATTCACCGTGTAATCCACCGAAGAAAACGGCGTGGCCATGTCGTAATATCCCTCGGCAAACATCACCTTCAAATGCGGGTTCGCCACCATCGCCGACCGTAGTTTCTCCGACACATTCAGATACCCATTCCCCCCGCGCCCAAAGTTCCACGGCTGCACCTTGTCGGTCAGCGTCTCATACGGCAGCTCACTCTTATATCCCAGCGACCGCCGCACATAGTCATTAAACGTCGCACTGTAAGGCCCAAGATATCGCGCCAAACTCGGGTCCTCTTCCGGATAACCCGAAAGCGGATGCGCATCAAAAGCCGTCAGCCGTCCATCAAACCGCCCCACCACCTGCCGCTTGTCGGCCAACAGCGTCTTCTGAAATCCATGCGGCGTAATCCGCAGATTCGACTTCTCCGCATAATCCGCCGTCATCCCCGTATAGGCCGACAGCTTCTGCGCAACCGCCTTCCGCTCGTCATCAGTAAGCGAACTCCCCTTCGCAAGCGACGCGGTATATTCACCAATCGACCACGCCTTCACCTCGGCCATCGTCTTCTTGAAATCCGCCTGCAACTCCGGCCCAAGCTTCTTGTGATAAAACGCCGTCGCCGTGTAGGTCGGCAGATAAAGTGCGTAAGGAATATCATTCCCTTCACCAGGTTGAATCGCCCCGAAATTCAGCACCGTCGAAATCAGGATGATCCCGTTCAAATCCATCCCATACCGCGACGGCAAATAGTCGGCCAGCGCCGCCGCCCGCGTCGTTCCATAGCTCTCCCCCGCCAGAAACTTGGGCGAAGTCCACCGCTCATACTTGGTCGTATACAACCGGATAAAATCCGCCACCCACCGCACATCTTCCTCAACGCCAAAAAACTGCTCCCGCGCCTCCCCCTGGGCCGGCCGACTAAACCCAGTCCCCACCGGATCAATAAAAACCATGTCGCTCAAGTCCAGCCAAGTCTGATCATTATCCACCAGCTTGTAAGGCGGCGCAGGCGGCTCTCCAGATTCATTCAGCGACACCCGTCGCGGCCCGGCCGCGCCCATGTGCAACCAAACCGCCGCCGCCCCTGGCCCGCCATTGAATAGAAACGTGATGGGCCGCTTCTCCGGCTCCGCCGCCTCTCCACCAATCTTCTCGTATGCAACAAAAAAGACATTCGCCTTCGCCTTCCCCGCCTCATCCTTCATCACCATCGCCCCGGCCGAAGCGCGATACTTCAGAACCGCCCCGCCCACCTTCACCTCGTGCTCGGTCACAGAAAGCCCCTCTACGCTCCCCTCGCCCGGACTCCCCTTTCCTTCGCTGGCCGGCTTGGTCGCCGCGGGCTGGGTCGCGCCGGCCACGACATCATGCCGGGTGGGTTGAGAACTCTGGGCCCGGCCGATGCCGGCGAACATCAGCCCCGCAAACGCAAACACGGCCGCACGCATCAATTGATTCATTTTCACACGTGGAATGATAGCCAGCCAGGCCGCGATTAAAAACAAGCCAATGGGTGCTGAGCCAAGGCTCTGCGTAGCCGCGCGGGGAGTGCAGGTTTCGCGGATTCTGGAGTTGACGGTGATTGTGGGGGACATGGTTTCCGTGGGGTCAACTGGTGGAGGAGAATATCGAACGTCGAACGGGTGTTGGACCTTTCGACGTTCGATGATTCACGGGACGGGCTAGGCGGTTTCCTGTTCGAGGAGTCGTTTGCACAGAGAAGGCCGCTCGCGGAGAAGTCTTTCTCTTTCTTCTTCCTGGGCCTTGGCGTACTCGTCCCTGTAAAGAATGAGGGCGTCGTCGAGGCGCAGGTGGGGCAACTGGCGTTCGAGGAAGGCGAGGCAGTCGTCGAACTTTGGGGGGGAGATGATGATGGGGCGGTTGCGGCGGGTGGCGCGGGGGCGGATGGCGCGGAGCAGGTCGTTGCAGAGGCGGCGCTGAAACTCGGTGACCGGGGGCGGTGGTTGCTTTGCTTTCTTGACTTGGTCGTTGGACGTTTCGCAGGATTCGTCGCCTGGCTTTTCAGTTGCATTTCCGGCGGGCGGTGTTGGCATGGGGGTGTTGGTGATGCCGGCGCTGATGGCGGTGTCGGCGTTGGGGGCGATGAGCAGAAGCTTGAGGCGATGCTGGGTCGTCAGGGCATGGCGCAGCGTGGCGAGGGCGCGACGAAAGCCGGGGCGTCTGAGCCAGCGGCGGAGAACCGACGGGGTAGGCCACTTTGAGGGTGGCGGGCCGTCGGGGTACTTGCGGAATGCGCGCAAAAATTCAGTTTGGGTACGGCTGGTGTTGGGCAGATTGGACATAAGAGCCTCCTTTAAAGAGAGTTGCGTAAAACGCAGGTGGTGATGAACGTCGAAAAAAGCGACCCCTTTCCCTCCCCACAATCTCCCCTTTTCCTCCCTCTTTCCTCCCCTTTTCTGCACAAAATCTCCCCGAAACCTCCCTCGGGCGTGACCATTTTTCCGGGCGGGACAGATTTTGAGGTTAGAATGGTCGCAGGGGGTTGACCGTACGCTGGAAAGGAGTCCGCGATGAGCCAGAGAGCACAGGTGTCACCACAGACGTTCGTTGACGCGATGAGGCCGCA
>JBBRHH010000563.1:0-4071 GCA_038222915.1 Tepidisphaerales bacterium | reverse complement strand
GTGACGCGAACTAATGGCATTAAGCTAACACCGGTTTCTGCAGGTTTTGAAGGTTTTGCCGCATTACCGCTCTGGGTTTGTTCAACCGGTCGTACTCTTTGGGCCGCCGCTTGATCGCGCGGGGCTCGAAGCGGTCAGGGCGTAGCGGGTTGACGATCAACTGCTTGAGCGTGTCACCGGGCTTGGCGTTGCGCAGCCAGGCCAGCGTGTCGGCAAAACTGATTCGATCCACCGCTACGCCTTGTCGTCGCGCCGCACAAAGCATCACCGAGCGGACCAGGTTATACACCAGTGTGAAGACAGCCAGTTCCTTGAGCACCCCCGCTACGCTCTTGCACCGCAGCACCTCCATCCCCATCGTCGTCTTCAGGTGCCTCAGATTAGTCTCCACATCCCAGCGGCGCAGCCGCAATTCAAACAGCTCATCGGGCGGATACTCCACCGCATCGTTCAGCGTCGTTACGCAGGTGAGGGTGATGGGGCGAAAGCCTTTGCGCGTGAGCGTGCGCCGCGTCTCGCGCACTACAATCGATTTGGGCAAGCTTGCATACTGCTCGGCCGTCATCCAGTCTGGGCGTTTGGGCGGCTTGAACCACTCGACAAGTTGGTCCTGCTCACCCAGGCTCTGGATCCACCGCGAGCGAGGAATGCCCTTGGCTGGATCCTTGGGCATCACGTGCGGCCGGGCGGGCGTGAAGCTGACGATCCGCTGGTGGTGCGCGGGGAACAGCCCGTGAAGGTTCGCTTGCAGCAGCAGAGCAAAGTGGGCGTAAGTCCCAAAGCTATCGTCGCCAATCATCACATCGCCGCTTTGGAGCTGCGCGTGGGTCTTGGACACCTGGCTCATCTCGTGGGTGCGCAGCGGAGCGGCGATGGCATCGTGGACCAAGCCAGTGCGTGCGTCGAACAACGTCAGGAGGTGAGCGATGGGAAAACCGCACCCTGGCTTCTGGGCCCCGTGCTGGCCAAACTGCTTTTGAAGTTCCGGGGTGTCGGGCATCGAGAAACTCGAGGCGTCCACGTGGAACGTGCGGTGGCCGTGCCAGCGGTAGTCCAAGGCGCAGTCATGGGCGTCGCAGGCATCAGCGTTGGAGCTGGCTTTACCTGAACCCTTCCTCGTCACCTGCGCCTCGGCGGCCAGTTCGTCGCAGACGCCGCGGGCCAGGCTCTTGAACACTTGCAACGGCAGGCGCTGACGAGCCTGGCAGTAGGCCGACGCAGTGAATTGGCTGGAATTGTCCGTGTCATCCTCGTCGCATTCATTGTCCTTGCCGCACGCGGCGATATGGCGAACCTCCGAGCAGGCGACGTTACCTCGGGCCACTTGCTCCAGGAACAAGGCGATGGTGATGGCGGGGTTCAGCGGCCCTTGTCGCCAACAGTGCCCCACGGCAGCGCATGCCTTATCGATACTTCGTTTGCCCAGCGCTTCCATCGGCCTGAGCTTGATAGCGTTCAACGTCGCGACGATACTTCCGACCATCCGTGGCCTCCTGTGGTTGATGTTGCTTTGACAACACCATCATCGCAGGAGGCCGCTTAATGCGCAAATGTAGTAAGTGCAGTGACTGCGCGAGGTTACGGCTTCGCTTAATGCCATTAGTGACGCGAACCTTTAACGCGGGAACTCCGCTTTTCCGTTCCGTTTCTTAGCCCCTTTTCCGCTTTCAGATGAATCATTTTGCGGGCTTGGTCGTCCCAGCAATGTTCCACTCCTCCACGATTTTGAATTCCGAGGGCCTGGTGTGCGGGGCCTGTAGGACGCGCGCGCCCACGTTCGGACCGTCGATCCGGATCTCGACCAGTGTGGTCACGTTCTCGCCATGGCTTGGCCGGCCGGCATTACCGCAATCTATTTGGTAGATACCATCGGGCTCGTCCACCATGGCCGTCGCGCCTTTCGCCGGCCCTGACGGATCGGCGACACGAAGGCGCGAGTAGTGGTGGGTGTGGCCGCAGAAATAGGCTCGGACCTTGTCGCGGTGTTTGACGAGCATGCCCCAGAACTCTACTTCTTTTTCGGTCGGTGCGGCCTCGTGGGCAAATCGCGGGAATACCGGGTAATGGTCGGCAATGAAAACGTGCTGGATATTTTTCGGTGCGCTCTTGATGAGATTTTCGACGTACTCCGGTTCGCTGCTGACGATCAGACGAACGTTGCGCCAGTCCACGTAGTAACGTTGCGGATCGGCGCCAACGACGTTCCTCTGGGCGGGCAGGATGACCGTTTTGTTGAACTCTTCATCGCCGTTGTCCCAGTTGCCGATGACCGGAAAGAAACACGGCTCGTGATCCGCGCCCTTGAATGTGTTCTTCCAGATATTCCAGTTGTTGTGCTGGTCGGCCGCCATCTTGATGTCTCCGCAGCCGACGGCAAACTCTATCGGTGGAAATCTGACAGCGGCACTGTCGTCTTTCGCGGGGAACTTCATGTCCCGAATCTCCGCAAGTACGCCCTCGAAGGTGTCAGGCGGCCGCTCATTCGCCGCGCGGTTGTCGGCGAACGCCGCGAATGCCCAGGGCTGGGTCGCGGGAGACGCGGTGGCCGGCGTAATAAGCGAGAAATAGCCGAGGCTAAGGGATGTCGAAAGAATCAGGCCGAGTGGTGTTGAACGAGTTTTTCCCATTATATCGCCTTTGTTGTCACCTGCCTGAAGGTGCGGTACAAGGTCATGTGGAATTTTAATCTGGCAAAATCTTCAACTTTTTAGTGCCGTCAACGCGAGCCAGCGGCAACTAATTACTTTTTCGATCAGGTCCTGGGGGACGTAGTAATAGTGGTTTGAGGCTTCGAAGCCGATTCTGGTGTCGTGGCGGGTTAGGGTAAAGAGTTCTTTGGCGAGGGTGGCTTCGCTGGTTAGGAGTTTTTGCATTTGATCGAGGTGGGGTTGGCGGGTTTCCGGCTTTGATGCTGCTGCTGCGTCGCGTTGCATGATGAAGCGGGCCTGGTTGGCTGTGGATTGGAAGTGGAGGTTGGCGGCCTGGGCGAGGCCGAGGTCTTTTTCGGCGGCCGGCTTTTGGCTGGCGGGCGCATTTGCGGTGGCGCGCTTGAGGTCTTCCAGGCCGGTGGTCCATTGGGTTGCGAGCTTTTCGAACTGGGCGGCGAAGACTTCGGGCGGGTAGGGGCCGCGCCAGCGGGATAGGTCGTCGTAGGGGAAGCCGATCATTGTGGCGGCGTAGTGGGTTGGTTTTTCGTGGAGGAGATTCATGGGGCCGTAGTTGACGGGGCAGGTGTAGATGACGCTGGCGTCGTAGGGGTATTCGCGGAAGGCTTCGCTGAATTTGGACCAGGCGGATCTGGCGTCTTTTGCGCCGGTGGGGCCGTACTTTTGCAGGGCGAGTTCGTCGAGGACCTGGTCTTTGGTTGGTTTGGGATTGGAGAGAAGTTTCTGGGCGATGAGTAGGTTTGAGGAGGGGTAGCCGCCGAGGCTCCAGGAGAGCATCATGCCGTCGACGCCGGTGTTGGAGAGTTTTTCGCAGTGTTCGGCGATGAGATCGAGGACGGGGAGGCAGGGGACGGCGGAGAGTTCCCATGTGTTGTTGAGCTGGACTTTGGCGACGGTTTTGAGGCCGCGATCGCGGGCGAGTTTCCAGTGGTTGGTGGCGCGCGGGCCGGGGCCGACGGCGGAGATGGAGTATTCGCCGACGGTGGTTTTGACGCCGCCGCGTTCTAGGGGGAGGGACCATTCGCTGACGGACATGAGCCAGGTTTCTTTGGGGAGTTTCTGGATGATGGCGGGGGCCCAGTCGTCGGACCAGCCCCAATCCCAGACGACGACGCGGGCTTTGTTGCTTCCTCTATGAACGCCTCGTTCGATGGTCTGGTTGACCTCGGCGATGATGTCGGGGCCGGTGCGGGTTTTGCATTGCGGGCAGTTTTTGAATTGGCCGTGCGAGGCGCAGTTGGTGAGGTTTTCGGAGCCGGTGATGGTGAAGACGCCGGCGAGATCGGGGACCTGTTTGAAGACGTATTCGAGGGAGTCGCTCAGCCAGGCGCGGACTTTGGCATGGTTTGACTCGGGTCTTTCTACATGTCGTTTGATAGTCGTTGTCGTAGACGCCAAGCACTCC
>JBBRHH010000562.1:0-4096 GCA_038222915.1 Tepidisphaerales bacterium | reverse complement strand
GAAATGATCCCATCCAGCGAGTCCATGAACGATTTGATGACACGTTCCCGTGCCTCCCGACGAGTCGTTCGTGCAGCCATAAATCCTCCGTGATTAAGCGCGGTTGCCCATTTAGAACCTCACGCCATCATACCCGCAGAGCACCCCGCGTAGAATCTGCTGCACCCAAAAGCATTTGCGGGCACAGAGTCGGCTGGACATTTCGGTTGCTTCGCCAGACTATTTCGAACCCATGTCGTCCTTGCTCGCACAAACCCATTTTCGCGGTGCCGCCTTTCTGCTCTTATTGGGCACAGCGGGGCTGCTGATGACATCGCTTTTTGCAGGCAGGGGTTCTGCGGCAAGCGGCACCGGGCCGGGCCGGCGTGCGATGGCGCACTGGCTTCCGATCGCGGCGGCGACGTTGATTTTTGCGATGTTTGGGCCGCAGGAAATGGCGATCGGGCTGCTGTTTGGAACGTGCGTCGCCGCGTTATCGAGCGTGGTCGGATTCATCGGCATGACCGCGACGATGGCGGTTGTGCCCGGAAATCTTCGGCCGTTGTGGTTTATCGCCCCCGTTACGGTGTTGCTCGTGCTGGTGTGTGGGATGCGCGGATCGCTGGGATGGTTTGAGGCATCGGTGTTGATCACCGAAGGGGCCGCGGTGCTCTATCTCTGGCGCGAGCCGATTCGCGCGTGGAGCGCCGGCAGCGAGAAACTTGACGCGACGCTTTACTCGACACTCGACTACGCGGCATCGACCACGCGCACCGGCGGCCCCATGTCGGTCACGGTGCGGGCGCTTGTCTGGACGCTCCTGATTGCACTAAGCGGTCTGTGTGCGATTGTGGCGGCATTGGGAGCGACGCGCTTCAGCCAGGCGGACCCCCACTTTCCGCCGCGCGTTATCGCCGGGACTGTGATCAGCATAGCGCTCACGTTCCCGATGATCGCGACGGCCTCGCCACTCGTGGCGCGCGGCGAGGTGGCGGCGGCGTTGACCGGACAGATCGGGCTTGTCATGTTAAACCTCTGTGCGCTTTTGCCGCTGACGATTCTGGCTGTCGGGCTGCGCGCGTGCGGGGCGCCCTGGCCGCACTTTACGCGCGGCGCTTCCACCGTGGACACCTTGGCTGAGTGGACGCACCATCTGCATTGGCCGGTCCTGCGAGATAGTTTCCTGCCGCTGGTGGTTTGGCGGATTGACGTTATTGGCGTGCTGGTTCTTTCGGTGTTGCTCATTCCGCTATCGCTTGGGCTGATATCGCTTGACCGGCGATTGAGCAGCGTTTTGATTTTTGCTTATTCGGTTTACCTCATGACAGCGCTATTGTCCGGCCTGATCGGATGAAAGCGAAAGTTCCCACAATGTTTCGCATTGGCCTGACCGAACATCTTGAGGGACCCGCCGATCGTCCTTCGGCCGAGATTTTTGATGAGGTCGCGGAGCTGGTTTGTCTTGCCGATCAACTTGGCGCGGATTACGCGTGGTTTACCGAGCATCACGGGCACGTTCATCACGGCCACCTTCCGACCCCCCTGCTGTTTGCGCTTCACATGGCCGGGCGGACGAAACGCATCCGGCCTGGGACGGCGGTGGTCTGCGTCAATCTGCATCATCCGCTGGATGTGGCCGAGCAGGTTGCGGTGGCGGACGTCTTGATGCAGGGGCGATCGGCGTTTGGATTCGGCAGCGGAAGCACGCCGGAAGAATTGCGATTCTTTGGCCTGAGCGAATGCGATGAGGAAGAACGCCACGCGCGGTTTCAGGACGCGCTTGGGATCATTCAAGCTGGGTGGATCGGCGCGATCACCGGAATGGAATCAGCGCGGTATCGTGTGGGGGCGCAGAATCCGTTGCCGGTTGCGCGGGCCGGTCTGGTCAAGCGGTGCTGGGTTGCGGTGAACAGCGTTGGCGCGGCGCAGATTGCCGGCAGCCTCAACTTCAGCATGCTCTTCTCGCATCTGCGGACACCGGCACAGTATCGAGCTTATCGCGAGGCGTACAGGTTGGCTGGGGGGACACGACTTGTCGCCGCAAATCGGCCAGTGTTTGTAGGTGCGACGGATGTGGAGGCGTTTGAGATAGTCGAGCCAGCACTGCGAATCCTGTGGCGACGGTTTCAGAAAGAGGGAAAGATTTCAGCGGAAGTCGAGGAGCCGAAATCGCCGGCCGATCTTTGCGGCCATCCGATCAACTTTATCGTTGGCGGGCCGGAATCAGTCGCGGTACAACTGAAAACCCTGTACACGGAAGTTCCGTTTGATGTGGCGAACGTCGAGGTGCGGTGGGCGGGGCTGGGGCATGATGTGGTGATGGAGAGCCTTCGGCGGTTGCTGGAAGATGTTGTGCCGTTGCTGCGGGACTAGGCGATTCACGTTCCGAACTCTTGTTTTTTGGTCAGCCGAGCGCGGCAAAATTGCCCTAGGATAGATCATGGCCGAGCTGGTAATGAGCGACGATGCGTGGTTTTGGATATGGCTTGTGCTGGCGCTGCACATCCTGGCATTTGGGGGCTGGCAGGCGTGGAAACACCGGGTTTGGTTGAAGGAAGCGATTGGGCGGCTATCGAAAAATGGGCCGCGTTGAAACTTCAAACCTGATTGCCGTTTCTTTGCGCCAAGGCTCACGGGTGGTTTGAATCCAGCCCCCCATTTCGCCTATTTGAGATATTCGGACCTTCGCGATAGCATTCGACCACTTGTGCGGCTTGTCTTTTGTTCAGGGACTCGGCCGCCAAGCCGATAATCTGCTCAAGAGTGTCAGCGATCCATCGGCCTCTTTTTGACAATCGCAGCGGCCGTCGGGTCCCCTGTCCTCGAACGTAACATTATATGAGTGCGACAACTATCACAGTTCCAGTGACCGATACGCAGCCCGATATCAGCGGCCTGGGCGATGTTTCCACAACCGTGGCAACCGCCAAGCTTACCAAGTTGTCGGTGGTGATCCCGGTCTATAACGAAGAGAAGACCATCCATGAGCTGATTGGCCTTGTGGTCAACGCCCCGCTGCCCAAGGGCGTGGTGCGCGAGATCATCTGTGTCAACGATTGCTCCAAGGACGACACCGGCAAGCAGCTCGACCTGCTTCCCCAAGTGTTTCCCAATACCGACTTCCGCATCTTCCATAAGCCAGTGAACGAAGGCAAAGGGGCCGCCCTCCGCGACGGCTTCAAACATGCGACCGGCGACATCGTGCTGATTCAGGACGCGGACCTCGAATACGACCCGGCCGACTATCCGAAGCTGCTTCAGCCCATCCTCGACGGTAAGGCCGACGTGGTGTTCGGCAGCCGGTTTATTGGCGAGCCGCATCGCGTGCTTTACTACTATCACACGCTGGGGAACCAGTTCCTGACGATGTTCAGCAACCTGTTCACCAATCTGAACCTGACGGACATGGAAGTTTGCTACAAGGTCTTCCGCAAGACGGTGCTGGACCGCATTGAAGTCAAGTGCAACCGCTTTGGCTTCGAACCTGAAATTACCGCGAAGGTCGCGAAAATGCGGCCGCGCCTCCGCATCTACGAGGTGGGGGTGGCCTACTACGGCCGCAGCTACGAAGAAGGCAAAAAGATCACCTGGAAAGATGGCATCAAGGCCATTCTGGCGATCATCCGATTCCGGTTTTCGAACTAAAGACCGGCGATTGGAAACACGAGACAAGACTTCATGCGTATCCTTATTTCCGGCGGCGCTGGTTTCCTCGCCTCGCACATTTCCGATCTACTGCTGGGCCAGGGGCATGAAGTGGTCGGCGTGGACAACTTCATCACCGGCAAGCGTGAAAACATCGCCCACCTGAAGGGCAATCCAAAATACAGCTTCATGCAGCACGACGTCATCGAGCCGATGAAAATCGACGGGCCGATCGATCGCATTTATCACATGGCGTCGCCGGCCTCGCCGGTAGGTTATGTGAAACACCAGATCGCCACGGTGAAGGTGAACTCCGTCGGCACATGGAACCTTCTTGAACTGTCGCTGGAAAAAGAAGCGCGGTTTTTGATGGCCAGCACATCCGAGTGTTACGGCGATCCCACGGTTAATCCGCAGCCGGAAACATACTGGGGCAACGTCAATCCGATCGGCCTGCGGTCGATGTATGACG
>JBBRHH010000561.1:0-4096 GCA_038222915.1 Tepidisphaerales bacterium | reverse complement strand
CCACAACGCGACTATGTTGTGTGAATGACGCGACAACTGAATCCATCTATGACGTCCAATTCACGGGCATCGCCGCCGCGCATCAAAATCTCGACCGGGACACAGACGGGCATTGCAAGTATCTCGGATACGTCGTTCGCTTGGGCGAGTACCGTGTCTATCACAGCGGTGACACCGTGCTCTACGACGGCATGGTTGAACGTCTGCGGGACTTCAGAATTGATGTTGCGCTGCTGCCAATCAATGGCGCAGCTCCCGAACGACGCGTTGCCGGTAATTTGGACGGCCAGGAGGCGGCAAAATTGGCCAAGTCTATCGGGGCAAAGGTCGTCATCCCATGCCATTACGACATGTTCGAATTCAACACGGCAAAGCCTGATGCATTCATCGCAGAATGTGAGCGGATTGGTCAGCCATATCGTGTCCTGCAACAGGGCGAATGCTGGAGCATCACCTAATGGAAAAGAAGTGGAAAGTCGCCGGGATCAATTTCGATCACATGCACATGGGCGACCTCCTGCGCATGACGCATGAACACCCGGCCGCCGAGATCGTCGGCATCTGCGATGAGCGGCCCGAGCGGATGACATCTGTCGCGGCCAATTTTGAAATCCCGGCCGATCGAATCTTCACCGACTACCGCGCATGTCTGGAGTCCACCCGCCCCGATCTCGTCATCCTCTGCCCGGCCACCGCCTCCCACGGCGAGTGGACTGAAAAAATAGCGCCCTTCGGCACCCATATCCTCGTGGAAAAGCCTTTCGCCGCGACGCTCGCCGAAGCCGATCGCATGATCGCCGCCATGCGCGACACCGGAAAGCTCCTCGCCATCAACTGGCCATTGCGCTGGTACGCATCGCACGCCACCGCGAAGCGATTGGTCGACGGAGGAACAATCGGCGACGTCATTGAAGTCCACTATTACGACGGCAACCGCGGCCCGATGCGGCACGCCGCCGACAAAATCCACATCAGCGAGGAAGACGCGAACCGCGAAAAATCCAAAAGCTGGTTCTACAAGCGCGAGGCGGGTGGCGGCTCACTGCTCGACTATCTCGGCTATGGCACCACCCTCGGCACATGGTTCATGAACGGAAAGAAACCCATCGAAGTAACGGCCATCGTCGATCAGACACCAAGCCTCGAAGTCGACGAGCACAGTGTTACCATCGCGCGTTATGACTCCGGTCTGTCAAAATTCGAAACCCGCTGGGGTACCTTCACCGATCCCTGGACGCTTCAGCCACAGCCCAAATGCGGCTTCGTGCTGGTGGGGCGGTCCGGCACGATCAGCAGCTATGACTACGAGAAAACGGTCAGAGTGCAGACCCGTCAGCACGAAGGCGGCCACGACATCCCCGCCGACGTGCTGGAGGCCCCGAATCGCAATCCCATTGAATACATCCTCCACTGCATCGAACACAGTTCGTCCGTGCAAGGGCCGCTATCGCCGGAAATCGCTAGAATCGGCCAGCAGATCGTAGATACGGCCGTCATAAGTGCGCGCACGAAGCAAACAGTGGCGCTAGCGGTGTAGGGGCAAAGCTCGTCTTCGCCCGATTCGCTCCTACTTGCGCGCATATTCCAGCCGACGCCACGTCGCCAGCTCTCGCCAACTCCAATGTTGCCGCGAAGTGAAATCTTCCACCTTCGTCCGCCGCCAATCCTGGCCAATCGCCTGCAGAACTTCGTCCCGCGACTCCTCTTCCAACGTCGGCAGATCCGAAGCATCGTATCGATGCCACACAATGATGTGCTGCACGACTTCGTTGTGCTGCTCCGCCAGAGCCAGTTCCCCTTTAACGGCCGGTACCGTGTCTGGCAGAACGCGGAAAGTCACATCCTTGAGCGGCTTGATCTCCGGACGGAAATTCGATTTGGTCGGCGTGCGCCAATCATTGTCCTCCGTCAGCATGTCCGGTGCCTGCCGAAAGCCGGCCGGTCGGAACTCCCACCAGCGTGGGCTATAACCCGCCGTTGCAAACAGGTAATAACGACCCTGGCCGCCACTCACAGTACCCGTCCCCGGATGCGCGCCGCCGCCGCGAATATTGCAGAACGTCAGCGTCCCCGCCTTCTGGCCGGCCATGATGTCCGCGGTAATCAGATCAAGTCGCGGCTCGGAATCCGCATACATTCGTCCAAACGCGTTGGTGAGATTGATCCCCAGAAACAGCACGATCGCAACCACGCGTAAGGCTCGCGTAGGCAGCCGAAGAAACAGCGCTGCAACCGCGAGGCAAACCGCCGGCCACACAAATCCCATATAGCGTGGCATCCAGATGATCCGCCGCTCCCACGCATCCTGCCACGTTTTATTGCCCCGGCGCTCGGTCAACGTTTTATGTTCAAAGTCCGTCTTGAAGAGCGCCCGCTGATGGTCCCAAATGTAATACGCGAGCGCGCAGAGCAGCAGCACCGTTGCTAACACCGCCGCCAGTTGCAGCAGCTTTCCACTGCGTTGCCAGAATGAATCGCCCGAGAGATACCAGCACAACGGAACCACGAGCAGCAGCGCGCCCGCAAGCATCCACCGCATCGAATGCCCCTGAAGGTCGCGCACATAGCCCGGAACCTGCTGGCCTTGTTCGGCTCGCGTAATGCGCTGCTGTGTCTCGTTCGCCCACCGATCCACCGACCTGGCCCACTCGGCCTGAGCGGCGGGCGCAGTAGTCGCAGGCTTCGCGGGCATCGGTGTTGCCGAAACGGCCCCTTGTGGCGTGGTGGGGGTTTGTGTCCGAACCAGGATCGACAGTGACAATAGCGACATGAAAATCGTCGCCATCACGATCGCCAGTGCAATGGGCTTGGGCTTCAGCCAGATGAACACGCCGCCTAAAACAATCATCCCACCAAAAATCCACCACCAATGGCCGGCCCACAACCCTCCGACCATGTCGATCCACTCCCTGGGCGAAGCAAATTCCGCCACAGACCGACAATAGTAGATCCCATAGATCGGAAGGATGATCCAGATGGAAAGCCACAGGGCCGGCCGCCACCAATCGGTTAAAGCCGTGCGCTGCACCGTAAGCCTGTCAGACGCAGCAGCCATTGGCGTCTCAGGCGGCGGATCGATCACCACCCCGCCGAACGTCGAGTCATTGGAATCTGGCGACAGCTCCCATGAATTGCTCTTCGTGACGGTCCTCGCCGGTTCTGCGACGTCTGTCTCCAGCTTCAAACGCCGGCGCCACGGCAACGCCCCCATGGCGATCAGCGCAACCAGCGTCGCAAACGCCGTACTGCCCGCCAGCACCACGATGGGCGGAATCACCGGCTTCTTCGAATTGTTTTGCTCTAGCAAAAACGAATCCTTAGGCCATTCCCAACTGAACAGATACGCGCTCGCCGTATGCAGGATCAGCGCCTGCGTATCCCGCCCGCGCTGCCAGTCACGAATCCATTCCAACCCGCTCGCATCCCAACTCCCCGTCTCCTCATCCGTGCGCTCGACGAATTTATTGAATCCCGTGTAATACCCCGCCGGCCCCGCACCCATGATCGCAAGCCCGATCACCAGCAGTATCGTCTGCGGCCACCGATGCTTTCGCGCCGTCAGCAGGATGACCGGCTCAATCATCAGCACCGCAAGCGCCGACGCATGCAATCCGCCCATCGCCACGCCACTCGCCATCCATGCCAGCCACGCAATCCGCTTGTTGCTGTGCAGCCACCACAAAAGACATGCAATGTGCAGGGTCGAGAAGAGCCACATGTCCATGTACATCTTCGCATCGTGCGAATAGACCATCATGTACGCTGAGCAGGCGGTAAACGCCGCTACAAGCAGCGCCAGCCCGCGCCGTCGAAAGACCTGGATCGCCAGGAAGTACATCACCGGAATCATCAGCGTGCCGCACAGCGCCGGCACGAAGCGCATCACTTTCGGCGTGAGCTGAATGCCCCCGGGCACGAGCGTGATATGCGGGCCGAGTGGCATCCCCTTGCCGATCCACCAGTACAACTCGTAGTGCAACGGTGTAAAGCCGTCAATCTGCAGCCTGTCGAGTAGATCCTGGTATCCTGCCGCCGTCCGCGCAAACGTCATCCCTTCGTCGTACCAGAGCGGCGGCTTGTCCAGCCGATGGAAACG